>NZ_CP058350.1:0-155000 GCF_005860795.2 Peteryoungia desertarenae | reverse complement strand
ACCCCGACAAGGGGAGTGAAATAGAACCTGAAACCGGATGCCTACAAACAGTAGGAGGCCGCAAGGCTGACTGCGTACCTTTTGTATAATGGGTCAACGACTTAGTGTAACTAGCAAGCTTAAGCCGGTAGGTGTAGGCGCAGCGAAAGCGAGTCTGAACAGGGCGATTGAGTTAGTTGCATTAGACCCGAAACCGAGTGATCTAGCCATGAGCAGGTTGAAGGTTGGGTAACACCAACTGGAGGACCGAACCCGCATCTGTTGCAATAGATTGGGATGACTTGTGGCTAGGGGTGAAAGGCCAATCAAACTCGGAAATAGCTGGTTCTCCGCGAAATCTATTTAGGTAGAGCGTCGACCGAATACCCTCGGGGGTAGAGCACTGGATGGGCTATGGGGACTCACCGTCTTACTGATCCTAACCAAACTCCGAATACCGAGGAGTACTAGTCGGCAGACACACGGCGGGTGCTAACGTCCGTCGTGAAAAGGGCAACAACCCTGACCTCCAGCTAAGGTCCCCAAGTCATGGCTAAGTGGGAAAGGATGTGAGGATCCCAAAACAACCAGGATGTTGGCTTAGAAGCAGCCATCATTTAAAGAAAGCGTAACAGCTCACTGGTCTAAATAAGGGTCTTTGCGCCGAAAATGTAACGGGGCTAAAGCCATGCACCGAAGCTGAGGATGTATCGCAAGATACGTGGTAGCGGAGCGTTCCGTAAGCCTGTGAAGGGGTACCTGTGAGGGGCCCTGGAGGTATCGGAAGTGCGAATGTTGACATGAGTAACGATAAAGAGGGTGAGAGACCCTCTCGCCGAAAGACCAAGGGTTCCTGCTTAAAGTTAATCTGAGCAGGGTTAGCCGGCCCCTAAGGCGAGGCAGAAATGCGTAGTCGATGGGAACCACGTTAATATTCGTGGGCCTGGTGGTAGTGACGGATTGCGTAACTTGTTCATTCTTATTGGATTGAATGGGCGAGGAAGCGGTTCCAGGAAATAGCTCCACCGTATAGACCGTACCCGAAACCGACACAGGTGGTCAGGTAGAGTATACCAAGGCGCTTGAGAGAACTATGTTGAAGGAACTCGGCAAATTGCACGCGTAACTTCGGAAGAAGCGTGACCCCTTTTGACGCAAGTCAGATGGGGTGGCACAGACCAGGGGGTAGCGACTGTTTATCAAAAACACAGGGCTCTGCGAAGTCGCAAGACGACGTATAGGGTCTGACGCCTGCCCGGTGCTGGAAGGTTAAGAGGAGAGGTGCAAGCTTTGAATCGAAGCCCCAGTAAACGGCGGCCGTAACTATAACGGTCCTAAGGTAGCGAAATTCCTTGTCGGGTAAGTTCCGACCTGCACGAATGGCGTAACGACTTCCCCGCTGTCTCCAACATAGACTCAGTGAAATTGAATTCCCCGTGAAGATGCGGGGTTCCTGCGGTCAGACGGAAAGACCCCGTGCACCTTTACTATAGCTTTACACTGGCATTCGTGTCGGCATGTGTAGGATAGGTGGTAGGCTTTGAAGCTTGGACGCCAGTTTGAGTGGAGCCATCCTTGAAATACCACCCTTATCGTCATGGATGTCTAACCGCGATCCGTCATCCGGATCCGGGACAGTGTATGGTGGGTAGTTTGACTGGGGCGGTCGCCTCCGAAAGAGTAACGGAGGCGCGCGATGGTGGGCTCAGACCGGTCGGAAATCGGTCGTCGAGTGCAATGGCATAAGCCCGCCTGACTGCGAGACTGACAAGTCGAGCAGAGACGAAAGTCGGTCATAGTGATCCGGTGGTCCCGTGTGGAAGGGCCATCGCTCAACGGATAAAAGGTACGCCGGGGATAACAGGCTGATGACCCCCAAGAGTCCATATCGACGGGGTTGTTTGGCACCTCGATGTCGGCTCATCGCATCCTGGGGCTGGAGCAGGTCCCAAGGGTTTGGCTGTTCGCCAATTAAAGCGGTACGTGAGCTGGGTTCAGAACGTCGTGAGACAGTTCGGTCCCTATCTGCCGTGGGTGTAGGAATATTGACAGGATCTGTCCCTAGTACGAGAGGACCGGGATGGACATATCTCTGGTGGACCTGTTGTCCTGCCAAGGGCATAGCAGGGTAGCTATATATGGAAGGGATAACCGCTGAAGGCATCTAAGCGGGAAACCCACCTGAAAACGAGTATTCCCTATCAGAGCCGTGGAAGACGACCACGTTGATAGGACGGGTGTGGAAGCGCAGCAATGTGTGAAGCTTACCGTTACTAATAGCTCGATTGGCTTGATCGTTCTCATTGCTTGTGCTCATCAGCGCTGCTTGCAGCGCCGATGATGCTTCTCTTCTGTCCTGACGCGCTTCGCGCTCCGGACGGGCCGCGCCACGAGGCGCGACGGCCTATCGGCCTGTATGGGTAGTCCCAGGCAGACGATGGCAGAGAAAAGACGTGTTCAATAAGGAAAACAGGCGAATGTCTGTACCAGCTTCTCAATGATTGCCCTTAGCTGACCTGGTGGTTATGGCGGGGTGGCTGCACCCGTTCCCATTCCGAACACGGCCGTGAAACGCCCCAGCGCCAATGGTACTTCGTCTCAAGACGCGGGAGAGTAGGTCGCTGCCAGGTCTGCTAAAGGCAATCATAATCTTCTCAAGCACAGATACTCGGCCCAAGCCGGAAACATCGGGCCGCTATCCAAGCGGCCCTTTCTGCTTGATACAGTCTCTCAAGCGTCTCAATACTCCCGAGACGCTCTTGGCGCGGGGTGGAGCAGCCCCGGTCCTCGCCGCAGGGAACGAAAGTGACCGAGGAAGGACGAATAAAAAAGACCGGGCTACGCACCCGGTCATCTGGCAACAACGCCAGACACTGGCTCAAACATAACGCGGGGTGGAGCAGCCCGGTAGCTCGTCAGGCTCATAACCTGAAGGCCGCAGGTTCAAATCCTGCCCCCGCAACCACTGAGACTTGAATCTGCTGCCATTCAAGTTGTTTCCTCGAAAGCTCCTCGGCGTAACCCGCCAGGAGCTTTTGCTTTTTGTCCTCCGTGTCAACCTCGCCAGAGAGTTCTCGGGCAAGGACGTCCTGCTCGACCATCGACCTGAAGCGCGTCTCCATCATCTGCGCCGCTTCCATGGCGGCGAGGATCGAGGCGATGCGGCCATGGACTTCCAGCGCCGGCGGTTGCCTGCCCGGTGTGCTGGCAATCACCACTTTCTGAACCAATTGCCGAATGATGTCGATGAAGGGTTGCTTTGTCGCGGTATCGGCATGGTCACGCGCAAGGTAGATTGCTGTATTGATGATCGTCTCCACGGTCTCGGGATTGATCTCCTTGCGGAGTTGCCTCAAGCGGTCTTCATCGCTCATTTTCGTCAGGTCGTCGTTTGCCCGAGAAAGAACATTCTCCAGTTCTTCTTTCTGTTCCTCGAGTTTGTCGAGCATGTCGTCCAGAGCTGAAAGCGGACGACGGCCTTCGGCGGCTCTTTGCGAAATCTGGGCGATGATAGCCTGCTGGTCTTTCTTGATCTGAGCAAGTTTTGCTTCAAATTCCGCCGTGGTGGATACCCCTGCCTTGTGCCTGGCCATTTGCTTCTTGAGAACACGATCGGCGATCTTCTCGAATGCGTCGAAATGCAGGAACGCCACCGGCACACAAGTGATCACCCGGTCTTCAAGCTCCTTTCGTAGGATCGTCTTCTGATTGCTGCAGCACGCACCGTCAAGTTCGGCAACCGGCACCTTCTTCTTGTGGTTCGTACATCCATAGCGGTCCTTCGCCATAATCGCGTAAGGCCCTCCGCACTCTGCGCATTCGAGAATGCCGCTGAGCAGGTAAGATGCACGGTGCGAGCGGTTAAGATGATTTGTTGTCGTTCGTTGGAATTCCTCCAGAACCTGACTCTGCCGACGTTTGACCCTGGCCCAAAGCTCATCGGAGATGATGCGGAGGTCGGGCCGTTCATCGACAACCCATTCAGCCTGTTCATTGTGACGGGCAACACGCCGCTCGGTGTCCGGGTTCTTTCGATATTCGCGCCGGTTCCAGACTGCTCTGCCGAGATAAAGTTCGTTGTTCAAGATCCCAGTCCCGCGGTCAACGTGTCCGCGAATAGCGGTGTCACGCCAGGTTGATCCGCGGGGGCCGGTGATACCCTGCTGGTTAAGCTCGACCGCAATGTCGCGCGGTGAGACTCCGTCGGCATATCGTTGAAAGATCAGCTTCACGATTTTGGCTTGCTCTTCATCGATCTCGCGGAGGCCGGGGATTCGTTCACCCTTGGCATCGTATTCCAGTTTGATCTTGTAGCCATACGCCAGACACGTCGTTGACTTGCCCTTACGAACTGCCGTCTTCATTCCCTCCCGGGTCCTGTAGCGGATCTGGTCGATCAACTCATGGCTGAGCGTCACGCGCAGTCCCATCTCGATATCGGTCACTTTCGTGCCGCCGTGGACTGTCCATAGCTCGCAGTCGCTGTAGCGCAGGCGCTTCAGAAAGCCGTTTCCATGTTCCGGATCGCGTGAAATGCGGTCGACAGTAACGCACAGAATGACATTGGCGTCTCGCTTCTTGACCCGATCGAGGACCTGCTGAATCCCCGGGCGGCGTTGATACGTCGTTCCACTGATTGCTTCATCCGAAAATGTTGCAATGAGATGCCAGCCGCGATCGCAGATGAAACTCTTGCAGAGTTCGATCTGCGTTTCGATCGATACATCGTGTTGCCGATCCGTCGAGTAGCGTGCGTAGATGATGACATTCTTGCTCATGATAATTCCGTTTAAAAAAATACGTGCTTAAACCGGGCGTGCGCGGATGTCCGGGCTGCTCGTGATCAAGTGTCCGTGCATGCGCATGCTGGGTGTCAAATGCACGCCGGAAGAGGCGGTTCAACAGCCTTCCCGCGCGACCAGCGCGTCTTCGACAGCGAAAATATGGGATGATATTCCGTCATCGCAAGTATCGAAAATACGGAATTGGAATAATAACCTAAGAGCGAAGTTGGAAACCCATGGCATGCGTATAGTGTCCTTAAAGACGTCGTTCATGTTGTCATGAATGAGATTAAATTGAAATTCAAATGTTGACAGAAGGAGATTTTGCTCTGACCATGTTTAAACGGCAATGGTGCCGTGGAGTTAGAACATTGAAAAATCGAAAGCGTAAAGATGAAAACATAACGATGAATGGCCTACACGAGGGTAAAGCCAGCACAGCGCTGGTGATGTACGCAGGGGACGAGGCCGCCGTCAATCAAGAGCAGCAGAGACGGCTGGACGAAATTGCCGATATGGTCGTCTCGGCAAACATATCGTCTACTGAGTGCGCCTTCATTTATGGGAAGTGCTTTGCGGAGGCGAAGGCGATACTTGCGAAGAAAGAGTTCGGCAAGTGGCTGAAGGGGGTCTCAAGGTACACCGTTCGTTCGGCGTGGAACTTTATTCTTGTGCATGAGCGGCTTTCGGAGCATCGCGAGGTGCTTGTTAATGCCGGGTTGGCGACAACTGAATTGTTTGAGCTGGCCAAGGGCGAGCCTCAGGCGGTGTCGCAATTGGCCGACCGCATTGGTCATGGTGAGCGGTTCAATCGTACGCAGATCAGATCCTTGCTCGGTATACAGAATAGGGCCGAGAAGAAATCGCAGTCAGCAATTCTCATCGGTGGTGAAGTCGGTTTGCAGGCAGTGGTTCAGGCAAAGATTGCTCACGACATGGCGAAGTTCAGAAAGCTGATGGCAAGTATCCTGAGGGAAGTTGAACTCGCACTCCAGCCGTTGGAGCTCGGAAAATCGGTCATCAAGAGCCACTTGAGGATATCCATCCTCCAGGAATGCCGCGATGCCAGCACATTGATCGATGTGATTGCGTCGCCGATGACGCTTCAGATTCAGACCCGGCTTTATCCTGGACATTTGCCTGAGGACACACCCTGGGGCCGCGTTCAGAGATTGCTGCACTTGATGGCATTTGAAGACAAATGGCCTGTTCGCTCGGATTTTGTGCCGTGGCTGCAAGATGAAGTCTTGCCACTTCTCAAGTTTGCCGTCCATGGCGATCCTCTTCCAGAGACGTTTATTGGATCAACAAGCCAGGCAGAAACGACGACTGTCGTCGCTGAACGCGAGGTAACGCAATCAGCAGAAGTTGCGGCTGATGACGACAGAATTACTGTTGCCGCGCCGCCGCTGGATCCGATCGACACGGTACCGGCCGAGGAGCTCAAGTCGGTCGAGACCTGATGCCGCGATTGATCATCAAACCCTGAAGGCCCTGCATGCGTGCGGGGCCTTTTTGCGTTTTGTGCCTGTGAAACCAAGCCCTATTGCCTCGTCCCGACGCGTGCACCGTTAACCATAGCGGAGCTCTCTGTTCCGGGTACGTTCTTTCGACCTTGCCGGACACGGTGCTCCGGGCTATCTGTGGAGTGTATCGGAGAAACGTAATCTTCTCCGGAACTTAAGCGGCCCCCGCCGGTGCTACCAACACCGAACGAGGGCCTGACCCGCAACCTTGGACTAGAAGGACTTGGGCTATGAAGAGCCTTACCCGCTTCGCTTCCCCGGTGGAAGCTTTCTATGTGTCGGATCCTGTTGATCCTGATGTTGGTGATCGTCCAGGCGACGATTCCGTTCGCGCTGTGACGGCTGGCCTCGTGTCATTTGTCGCATCCGGTTCACCGGCGGCGTCTTTGGACGTCTGATCGCACCCTCATCGACATCGCTGGCAATTGTCATGGTCGAGCGCGCCGGACGGCGTCCTCAGCTGACCATGATTGTCTCTGGCTGTCGATCAACAATAGGATTCTCACATGACTGATCTTCATTCCGGTGCGGCTTCCGCGCCAACCTTTTTGTATGCCGTCGATCCAGAGGTGCTGCACCCGAAACTCGATGGGCTGTGCCATTCCGTGCTGTCGTCGAGCTTCAGCACGACGGCGCTGCTTGAGGCGCTGTCGTCAGGTCTCGCCGATGTCTCTTGTCTCCTGCGCACTGTGCCGGCAGCCGAGGGCCGTCTGATCGAGCGCGGTATTGGCCTGATCGCTGGTCTCAATCCCGATCTCGTAGTGCTTACGGAAAACATCCGGCTTCCGGTGACCAAGGCAGCGCTTGATGTCGTCGAGCGCAATGATCCTCGTAACTATGCATCACTGACACTGGATGCGGACGCAGGCGGCCGGCGGGGTTACACGCCTGACCTGATCATCGTGAACAAGAAGACCAGGCTCGCTTACGTCGTCGACGTGAAGCGCAGTCTGAGTTCCTACGACGCTCCCCGGCTCCAGGACCTGAAACGCCGTATGCTGGCCGGAGCTCTGACGGTACCGGATCTTCTTTATCGCGAGCATCATCGGCTGGTTGCCGGGGAAGTGCAGGTCGTCATTCTCGATGCGCAGAATGCCAACCGTGATACCCCGACGGGCATCTGGCCCGTCGCCGATCTCGATCATCTGCTGTCGATCGAGGGCGCAGGCAAAGCCATTGCTTATCTGCGCCGATCCTTCCAGCAGGGCATCGAGCAGAACTGGAAACAGGCACGTTCGGCTGAAGCTCAATACAAGACGCTGTCAGAGCAGGATCGACGCGTCGGAGCCGCGCCATGGGTCGATACGCCGGAGCCGGAAGGTTTGCGGCTGAGGGCCGACAATCGTTCATCCCGAATATCGGATGCTGCCGTGCACCCCGACCGGCCGCAGGTGCGGATTGGCTTTGCCAGCCTGCCGGGCTTACGGCAAGCCGTACCCGCCTGAGATTGGCCGGCACTGTGTGCCGGCTCTTCGATCACCCGTTCATCGATCCATTCCCATTCATGACCGCGCATCTGTGAATGCAGCGGCAGAGGAGAAACATGTCATGTCGCAACAGCAGACAGCCACCATCATCCCTTTCCCCATCCGTGTGCCCGTCGGACAGAAGCCTGGTCGCAAGCCACGCCCAGCCCCGAAGAAACCCTCGGTCTCCCGAAAAACGGTGTCACCTGCCGAAACGTTGAAGGCTGCGGATGCGGGCGTGTCTGTGACAGACACGTCGGTCGGCAGAGTGTCTTCGCCCAAGGCAACATTCATGTCTTCTGCGTCGCCATCGGACTTGTCGACACCTACGGCACCATCCCCAATCCCCTACGAGCCGATCGAATTGCGAGCCTTCCGCAAGCTCCGAACGGTTGCGCCTTCAAAGCCGGATCCGGCTTTTGTCGTGGCACAATGCATTCACTGGACACGGTCACGCGGCATTGCCATGTCCAGCATCCCGACACTGATCCGTAATCAGTTGCAGACGCTTTGCGACCTTGGCGATCCCTCGGCGCTTATGGTGCGGGATTGGCTGGAAGGGCTAGGCCTGAGACCCTTGCCTACGCCAGATGCTGCAGCTAGCGCGACGTCGGCTTCGGCTTCTGACACGGTCTCGACTTCTGTGCCTGATCTTGTGTCAGCGTCAGACCCGGTCGTGATCTCTGCGCCTGCCTGTATTGCTCAGGCTCCGGACACAGCACCAGACATGGCCGTTCTTGAGCCCCGCCTCCGCCCAGGACTTGCGGCGGCCATTCTGCGCCGAAAAATCATTCGCCGGGCAAAGGCGAAGGGCATCGACATGAGCGTCTTGCGACCGTCCCTGAAGCGCGATCTGCAGATGCTCTGTGACGCAGGCGAGCCTGAAGCGCTGATGCTGCGTGACTGGCTGAGTGGCAAATGGAAATCGGCGCGTTTGATGCCGGAGGGCGTGTGATGGAACAGGTCACAGATCGTCTCACCCGTTTCTTCCTTCGGCGCATCCGCCGCCAGGCGGTGCTCGATCTCTATCACTGGGCCGCCATTGCTGGTCTTCTCGACGAAACGGCAATTGCAGGTGACCCATGCTTGGGTACGACCTGGCGAGCAACGCCGGAGCTTGTCGCACTGCTTCAATCGTCTCGCCTGGATGAGCAGGTGCTGCTGTCCAAGCGTCTGCGGTCAATGCCCGTGTCCGAGCATGAGCAGGCGGCGGATCACGGATCGGAGCCTTGGGCTGTCGAGCCGAAGACGAAACGCTCGCCGTCGCCGTCAAAGTCAACATCATCCTCGCCATCGTCAACTCGCTCGGCGACGGAGCCGTCTGCGGGACAACAGATGATGAACAAGACTGGTGGAATTAGAGTTCAGCAGCAGGCACTGGCACGTCTTCGCGCGTTTCTGCCACCGCCGAAATCCTCGGAAGTCGCGATTGCATTGATGATTGCCCGTGCCGTCGGCTCGAGCGTCAGGGATCGGGACAAACTGCGGCGCGTTTTGCATCGGCCGGCTCCCCTCATCGTGCTCAAGGTGCCTGTCCCGGGGTTCGAGCGTCATTGCGGTCGTGTTCTGGAGGACGGGCTGATCATGCCGTTCAGACTGAAGATCAAGGATCTCGTCCGCTTTGGCGGCATTGCCGATGATCTTGGATCCCGCCGCGATGAAAAATCCCGGCGTGATATCCTGGTCCTTGCAGGCAAGCAGATCCCCTCGATCGGCGAGCGGTCTCTCAGCCGAATGCTGAGCGACGCCGTCCAGGGACAACCCGCTACGGCCGTTCTTGTCATTGATCAGACAGATGGCGAACTGCCGGATATCGTATTGCGCTCCGCTGACCTTGTGCTGGAGGGTCCTCATCTTGACCAAACGCTGATGGCCGAGCTTTTGCAGATATGTTGCGGCATCGTGCCGAAGCACGCGCTTGCCGAGATGAACAAGCAGCGCCTGACGCTTGTCGATCTGCATCTCGACGACGTGGTCCTGGTCGCCAGGCCCGGAAAGTCGCTTGCGGAAATTATTTCCGCATTCAAAGCGATTGTCGAACGGGCGGAGGCCGAAAATGCTGACGGCGAAAGCGGCAAGAACGCCAAGAGTGCCCGCAGCGGTGACAAGAGCCATGGCCGCGACAAAGAGAAAGCGGGAGACAAGAACAGGGACAAGGCCGTGCCACCGGTAACGGACATGGTCGATGTGATCATGCCGGAACCACAGCAGCAGGCCGAAACAGAAACGGCACAGCCGACTGTGGCCGGAGCCGATATCAATGCCAATGCCAGAAGCGACGCTGAAACCGGAACCGGGATTGATCCCAACACTCCGAAGGATGCCGAGCAACTGGCATCAACGGACAATGAGCCTTCTGACCAGACACCAGATCAGAGCCAGTCGCAACAGGCTGAAAAGCGAGTCGACGAAGCTCCGACCAGTGCGGCAAGCCGTGCCATCGCAAAGCGCGGTGTCAGGCCTCTCCGGGTCGAAACGCTTCACGGCTACGGCGAGGCGACGAACTGGGCCACGGATCTCAAATCCGACCTCCGGCTCTGGAGAGATGGGGCGCTTGACTGGAGCGAGCTCAGCACGCGTCTGCTGCTCTCTGGACCGCCCGGCACAGGAAAGACGACGTTTGCGAGGGCGCTGTGCAATTCTCTGCAAGTGCCGCTGCTCGCTACCTCGGTCGCGCGCTGGCTCGAAGCGTCCTATCTTGGCGACGTGCTGCAGGCGATGGCTGGGGTCTTCAAGCTCGCAAGCGAACGCAAACCCGCCATTCTCTTTATCGATGAGATCGACAACATTGGCTCGCGTATGGGAGGCGGTTCGGGCCGTAGCGGGAAGCACGACGATTACTGGTCGTCTGTGGTCAATCGCCTGCTCGAACTCCTCGATGGTGCCGCAAAAACTGAGGGCGTCATCATCGTTGCCGCGACAAATCTCCCCGGCAAGATCGATCCTGCACTTCTGCGCTCGGGACGGCTTGAACGTCATATCGAGATTCCGAAACCGGATCTGAAAGCCTTGACCGGGATCCTGGCGCATCATCTCGGGACAGATCTCGCGAAGGTCATCGAGACGGCTCCGGTTAAAATGGACGACATTCCGGATTGGGGCGGGCGTCCCGGCGAGGAGTCAGCCGTGGACCTGGAATCGGACCATGACCAGAGCGGGGACCTCAATGTGCGTCCGGACCTCGATCCGGACAAGGGCCTCGACAGCAACAAACGGTACTGCGCGCAGGTGAACGACGGAGCAGGCAGCCGAAGCTTCGATAACTCTGGCAGATCGCAACAACGGGACGGCGATGACGCGACTGAGAATGTTGAAACCGGCGCACTGACGACTTTGAACAGGAAGGAGACCACGGCATGATTGGAAATGAGCTGATCGAGGATGCCGCACATACCTCCACGTCCATGCGATCGGAAAGAGCCAGACATGGGGGCGGTCGAGATCACAACGAGGAAACGACAGATCTGATCTCGCTCCAGCGTTTGGCGCTGCTTGCAACCGGAAGGACCGGAGCCGATATCGAGAGACTGATCCGGGAAGTCAGGCAAAAAGCACGGCGCGAACAGCGCCCGATCACCTGGTCTGATCTGGAAACAGCGCTGTTGTCCGAAAGGCGTCAGATGACGCCGGAGCATCGCTATCGGATTGCGGTCCATGAAGTCGGCCATGCGCTTGCCTACACGATGCTTGGTATCGGCGAGGTCCAGACACTGGCCGTCGGCGTGAGCCTTGACGGAACGGCAGGAGGGCTCGGGCAGGTGGTTGTGACGTTCCGGACTGACGAACCGCAGACGGAAAACTGGCTAACACGCAAGATGGCCTGTCTGCTTGCCGGGCGTGTCGCAGAACAGCTCATCTTTGGTGCGGTTCTGGCAGGATCGGGTGGGCATCCGGAAAGTGATCTTGCCCGCGCCACCACCGATGCACTTTCCGCGGAGACAGAGCTTGGCTTCTCGGACGTCGAGACGCTGATCTACCGCCGTCCGGCACTCGCAGAACAACAGATGCTACAGGACAATGACCTGATGAAGCGAGTGGAGGCCAGGTTGAAATGGGCAGAAGCGGTAGCGCTCGGAGTGCTCGAGACACACAAGGCGTTTCTGGAGGCAATGGCCCGGGAGCTGGCTGAGCTGGGGGTCATGACAGGCGATCACATGATCCAGAGGCTTGCACAATTTGTCGTGGTCTCGGGTGCAAGAAGCCGCGAGCGTCCCGTCACGGCGTCAGATTCGGCGATTCTGAGTGGCGCCACTCCGATTCCTGTCTCCAGATCGGCGTTGCGTGGCTCCATTTTTGCGATTCCTAGCTCAAGAAAAGTGTTGCTGAATAAGGAAACGGCGAGTCTGAAGGCGGGATTGCCGTTTCCGAAAGCCGATCAAACGATTCCGGGGCAAACGGCGTGACGTGTCCGTGCGTCCCGGGCGGTTGATAGCGGCGCTGGGGATGCTGCGTCGCCTAACATCCTGGCGATTCAAGGAAGGGTCGCCTCCCTTGCTGGGATGCCAGCCGACGTTGTCAGCACCTGTATTGAAGCCAACCTGAGCTGAAACCCCGTGCGGGCAAGTTGACCTGACTTGTCGGCAAGTCAGGTCAATGCAGGACAGCTTGCCCGCAAATCGAAAGACATCAGGATAAATCATCTCAATTTATGCTGACGCGATTCCGAAGCCGAAATCCTCGTTTCCAAACTGGAATTCCGCGATTCCTGCACAAACAGCGTTTGTACAGGAGAGCGGATATTGGCTGTGCCGACTGATCGGCGAATTCAATGAGCAAGGGGGCGTATGTTGCCGCCACCAGTCGCTTCTGGCCGTCTGGCCAGCCAATGCCTGGATTGACGCTGTCCTCTGCATTCGCATTGCCGACATTGTCGAGGCTTGGCGTCAAACGGCCGGCGCAATGTCACGTCGTTTGTTCCTTGCAGGCCGGCCGCTCAGACTCATGGCTCAACCGACAAGGAGAAAAGTTATGAGAAAAACAAAGAAGCAGAGATTGGCCGAGCAGGCCGCAAGACAGCAGGCCGTCCGAGATCAGGCCAAGGAGAACCGTCGCCCTACCCGCGATGACTTGGCGCGCGTGCTGCTCTGGCAGATGATAACAGTTGCCCAGAGGCAGGCAGAACCTGAGACGGCACTCTGCAAGATCTGTGAATCTCTGATCAAAGATCTGAACAGGCAGGGGTTCAAAACGAACCAGGTAGAAGCGGTGTTCTGGGAGTTGGCCACGAAATACAAGACGGGTCTCTGGCCGTTTCGGACCAAGCGCCATCTCGGCGTCTGAACTTAGCGCTCCCTCTGGCAGCATGAAGGCCTCATTGACCCTGTGATGCCATGCTGAACACGCGGAGCGCGTCAGCGCTTCGCAAACGGCGTTAGATCAATCGATGTCTACTCCCCCCATTACTCCGGATAACGGCGTTTGCAGAGGAATCTCGAAATATGGGCACTCTCGGCGTTGTAACGTCGGCACTACCGCTAGGTGTCACCGATTTCGAGTTCGGGAACATCTGATTCGAGCCACTTGGCGAGTTGGGAAGCCGCAATCTGTGCTGATCCTTTACGCCGCAAGGCACATTCCCATACGACAGCAATACGCCAGCCTTCTGCGAGCAGGCGCTTGCGCACAACACCATCTCGATTGATGTTTGATTGAAACTTGTTGAACCAAAAACTTTCGCGAGTCTTCGGGGTGGTTGCGTGGCGGCACTTCGGATGCCTATGCCAGAAACATCCGTGCACGAAAACGGCAGCCCTGAACCGTGGAAAGACAAGATCTGGTTGTCCAATCATCAGCTTGGAATGGAGCCGGTAGCGGAAGCCCAATCGATGCAGCTCGGTCCTCAGACTCATCTCGGGCTTGGTGTTCTTGCCCTTAATCGCCGCCATCATCTGCGAGCGCTTTTCCTTGTCTACAACGTCGGTCATGGGGCTCCTGGCATTCACCGCTACAATTAGTATACACCCGCTGTAGATTCTCTCGGGAGCTTAAAGTTGCCATCGACATTCGGAATAGTTGATCTCTTCGCCGGCCCGGGGGGCCTTGGTGAAGGCTTCGCCTCTCTCGAGACAGACGGCTATGCGCCGTTCCATCTCGGCATCTCCGTGGAAAAGGAAAGCTCCGCTCATTCCACTCTCCGTCTGCGGTCGTTCCTTCGCGCCTATCGGAGAAAGCATGGCAGGTTACCGGAGGAGTATATTGGGTTTCATGCAGGGCAGCATGGTGCGCCAGACTGGTCGGAACTTGACCCGCAGATATTCGGACGGGCGGCGAAAGAGGCGCGGTGTCTCGAACTCGGCACTGAGGCTGCGACCGATGCGATAGACCAATCAATCGCCGCGCTGCGTTCATTTGATGATACTGTTTTGATTGGTGGCCCCCCGTGTCAGGCCTATTCCTTGGTAGGCAGGGCACGTTCGCGGGGCAAGGAAGGTTACGTCCCCGAAGAGGATCATCGTCATTATCTTTTCCGGGAGTACATTGGGGTCCTCGATCGCCTGAGGCCAGCCGCCTTCGTGATGGAAAATGTGAAGGGCATGCTGTCGTCCTCGGTCGAAAGCCGATTGGTTTTCGAGATGTTGATGGAGGATCTGGCGTCGGTCGGGCGAGGCCGCGGACACGTGTACGAGCTGTTTGCCGTACACCAAGATGCGGGAAGCGCCTCCCTCGTGCCCGTAACAAGACCGTCCGACTTTGTTGTATGTGCCGAGCGGTTCGGGGTGCCTCAGCGCCGGCACCGCGTCATTATCATCGGTGTTCGCTCAGACATGGCTGCGGGTGCGACTACGGCCAGGATTTCCACACCGACTGGAACCGCTACGGTCGAGGGGGTGATTGGGAACCTGACACCGCTGAGGAGCGGAATAAGTCGCAGTAAAAGTGATGCCTTCATTGATTGGCGTCAGGCGGTGGCCGATGCCGTGGACCTTCTGATGACGCACTCAGATGATCTAAGAGAAGAGCTTTCAACCGTCCGCCATAACCTCGATGCCATCGGGGAATTGGAGAGGCAATCCGCGAACCTTCCAAACGCTTATGGAGGCTCAAACGAGACTGTTCTACAGTGGATAGAACGACCCGGAATGCGAGTTGTTGCCCAACACGAAACTCGGAGTCACATGGTCTCCGACCTTGGAAGGTATCTCTTTGCCGCAGCATTTGGCCGGGTTCACGGCTTTTCACCAAAGGCTGGCGACTTCCCGGATTTACTGCGCCCAAACCATCGGAACTGGGATAGTGGAATATTCAACGATCGTTTCAGGGTTCAGCTTGCTGGCGAGCCGTCGACCACCATCACCAGTCACATTGCGAAGGACGGACACTATTTTATTCATCCGGATCCGGTGCAATGCCGGAGCCTTACACTACGTGAAGCGGCACGTTTGCAGACTTTCCCGGATGACTACCTGTTTCTTGGTAACAGGACTCAGCAATATGTGCAGGTAGGGAACGCCGTCCCTCCGTTTCTTGCTAAGCAACTCGCCGAGCTTTTGCATAAGGCGTTGATAGGATGACGAATATTTGATTTTTGTGTCTTGTAATGAGGCAAGTTTCCCGTAAGAGTAGCATGGAAAGCTCTTGGGAATTCGAAATGCCGCATGTCAAGACTGAACGCTCCGCCGACGCCACACCGCATGCCGCAGCGTTGATCGAGGGTCTGAGAGACATCGGCTATTCGCTTGAAACCGCTATAGCCGATATCATCGATAACTCGGTCACAGCCGGGGCTCATGAAGTGCAAATCGTGACCGAAACGAATTGTGACGAGCCTTTCGTTGCAATAGTCGATGACGGTTGTGGGATGACCGAAGATGAGCTTGTTGCGGCGATGCGCCCCGGTAGCAAGAATCCGCTGGCCAGTCGTTCGCAGCCGGATCTCGGTCGATTTGGCCTCGGGCTGAAAAGCGCAAGCTTTTCTCAATGCAGGCGCTTGACGGTTGTTTCGCGAGTGCGAGGCAAGACCGTAGCGGCCATATGGGACCTGGACGACGTTGCTGCGAGCAACGAATGGAAGATCTCTCTCCCGGCACATATTGATGAGATCCCTGGGGTTGAGCATCTCGGCAGCACGGGTACTTTGGTGCTTTGGCAAAAACTCGATCGACTGAGCGGCGGTGTCGTTAACAACGCTCAGAAACGCGCAGAGATCATCAATCAGCGTCTGGCGGAAACGGAACGCCACTTGCGGCTGGTCTTTCATCGTTTCATGGAGGCGACGTCAAGGGCCTTGAGGATATCTCTCAATGGACGAGGAATTTCGCCTCTTGATCCGTTCGCCCGCAAAAACGCTGCGACGATTTGTGATCCCGAGGAGATACTCGGTCTGCCGCAGGGGGCGGTCGAGATACAGAGTTTCACGCTCCCTCACCACCGCCAGATGAGCAAGGTTGAGTGGGAAGATTTAGGCGGCCCCGAGGGGCACCTGAAGTCTCAGGGTTTTTATCTCTACAGAGGGAAGAGGCTTATCCTGTATGGCACTTGGTTTGGCCTGTCTCGGCAATCGGAGCTGACGAAGCTCTCGCGTGTCAGGATCGATATTCCCAACACCATGGACGGCGACTGGAAGATAGATGTCAAGAAGTCTTCGGCTCAACTTCCGCCGCTGGTGCGGGAGAGGCTCCGTAAGGTCATTGAGCGCATTCATGAGGGATCGAAGCGGACTTACAGAAGACGCGGACAAAAGCTTGTTGATCAAAACAGGCTCCCGATGTGGCATCGTGTTCAGAATGACGGACAGATAAGTTATCGCCCGAACCTCGATCACCCCGTGTTTTCGGAATTCGCCGCGACTCTGCCGGAGCACCAGCGGCGTCGCTTTTTCAATTGCATTACTCTTGTGGGCGCGTCGTTACCCATCGACACCCTCCATGCAGATATGTCGGGTGCCGCAGAGCAGATCGCGCCGGACAGGCTTGATGAAGACACGCTGGAGCAGGCTGTCAGGTCGACTTTCACGCTGCTCGTTTCCGCACGCAAGGATGTTCAGGAAATCAAAGGCTTGATGAGGGAAGTGGACCCGTTCCGCTCGGCATGGAGTGACACGGAGCGGATCATCTCAAGCATCATTGAGGAGGCCGAGGATAAATGAGTGCTTTGTTAAGCAGCCTCGAGGGTATGGCTGTCATGTACATGGCGTCGGAAGCTGGATCGCCTACAGCTGAGTCAATTCGCGCGACAATCAACCAACTCAGATCAATGCCGATGTTCGCCGGTAAGGTCGACGACGCCGAGGCGGAAAAAATCGCCAAGCAGATTGAGGAAAAGTACGGCATCAGCATGGGTTTGGGTGCTGTCGTCGATGCAGAGGACTTTCGACCATGGTTGAAGGATGCTCGCATCAATGGCCATGTAGGTGACTTCTACTGGGGCCGCTATCGAATGCTGCTCGCGAAAAAAGGGCTTCCCAAATCGGTCATAGACGCCACCGATGAGGTCACCGATCGCGTGCTCGACCGGCTGGGGGATCCTCGGAACATGAGTCCATGGAGTCGTCGTGGCATGGTCGTGGGACATGTTCAGAGCGGCAAGACAGCAAATTATACGGGGCTAATCTGCAAGGCTGCAGATGCTGGGTATCGATTGATCGTGGTTATCGCCGGCATTCATAACAACCTGCGCAATCAGACCCAGGCGCGCATAGACGAGGGCTTTATAGGGCGCGACACCGGCCGACTTGCTCACGCAAATAAGGCACAGCGCCAGAAGATCATCGGCGTCGGAGAATTCGATCAGCGCGAATTCCCTGTATCGCTTACCAACACGCTGCGCGACTTCAACAAGGCGACTGCCACCACGAACACCAGCCAGATCGGCCAATACAACGTCCCTGTCGTTCTGGTCATCAAGAAAAACTCGAGCACGCTTAAGAACCTCCTCGAGTGGTTGAGGGAGCACTCCGTTCATCAGGGCTCCCAGATGGTCAGTCAGCCGATGTTGCTGATCGACGACGAGGCGGATAATGCATCGATCAACACCGCCTATTCGCGCGATGAAGTCACCCGGATAAACGGTCAGATCCGCGAATTGCTCTCTCTGTTTCATCGGAGTTGCTACGTTGGTTACACGGCGACGCCTTTTGCTAATATCTTCATTGACCCGGATACTGATGATGAAGCGCTGAAGCAGGATCTCTTCCCGCGACATTTCATCATCGGCCTTGATGCGCCGTCGAACTATTTTGGCGCGCAGAAGGTTTTTCTCGACGCTCGCGACACGCATGTGCGCCTGATCGACGACAACGAGGAAGTTCTTCCGATGAGACACAAGATCGATCATCCGGTCGATGTGTTGCCGGAAAGTCTCGTCCGCGCCGTACGTGCATTCATCATTGCTCGGGCGATCCGCAACGCCCGAGGACAGGAGGCTTCGCACGCCTCCATGCTGATTAATGCTTCTCGATTTACCGATGTGCAGGGGCGTCTGCGGGCGAGAGTCGGGGATGTCGTCAGTCGCATTCGGGACGCCGTCTCAGTCGATGCGGCAAAGGGCAAGGCCGCTTTGCGAAACCCTGAGATCGCTGCCCTGCACGATGTATGGAACGCAGAGTACGCTCACGCCGATGGTGCCGACTGGGCAACCGTACAGGGTAGACTCTATCAAGTTCTGGTTGCGGTTCGCGTTGTTGAGGTAAATGCTTCAAAGCGCTCGCAGGCACTTGACTATGATCAGACTGGTGAACATGGAGTGACCGTAATTGCCGTCGGAGGGTTCTCCCTCTCGCGTGGCTTGACGCTCGATGGGCTCACCGTAAGCTACTTCCTGCGAAACTCCATGATGTACGATACGCTCATGCAGATGGGGCGATGGTTCGGATACCGGCCTAATTATGAAGATCTTTGCCGTATCTGGATGCCGGCGGACGGCGTAGGCTGGTATGCGCACATTCACGAGGCAATGGATGATCTCCAAAGCCAGCTCAAGCGCATGGAGCTGGCAAAGGCAACGCCTGAGCAATTCGGGCTTGCGGTGCGTAGTCACCCCGAAGCGCTGATTGTGACTGCGAGGAATAAAATGGGTTCCGGCAAACCCCTGCCGATCAAGGTTGGGCTTGCAGAAAGTCTTATCGAAACTACGCGGATGGTGGCGGATCCACTTCAAATAAATAGAAATCTGACGGCAGGCGAGGTCCTCCTTAAAGGTCTACGTGATGGTAACTTTAATATTGAGCCTCGATCACGTGGTTATCTTGTCCGACGAGTTCCAGTCGATCGCATCGATGTGTTTCTGAGAGACTACCGTGCCGATCCGGCGAACCCTCCTGTCGATCCCTTGACCGATCCGCATCTGATCAGGGACTACATAGCGGCCCGTGCCGATGACGAGTTAAGCGAGTGGGACGTTTTCGTTGCCAGTTCGACTCGCAAGGAATGGAAGCCAACAACGCTGGCCGGATTGGATTTGGTGCCCTATGAGCGGAGCGTCGATCCGGCTGACTATGCACGCGGCGTTCTGACTATAAGTGGGGCAAGCCGTCGCGTAGGATCTGCAGAAGATGAAATGGAAGGTTTGACGGAGGAGCAGATTGCTTCAGCACGCGAAGCATTTCGGCTAGACCGCCCCGAAGCAAAGCGTCAATCTACTATAAATCCCAGATACTACAGGACCGTCGATGGACGTCGTCCGCTTTTGATCTTGCGCCTTGTCCGGCCCAAGATCAGCGAGGTTGAGGGCGTGGTACTACACGGCACCGATGTTCTTGCGTGGGGGCTGTCTTTCCCGAGCAGTGCAGTTGCTGGTGGCAAGGTCGAATACGTTGTCAACACCGTCCGCATGCGCGAGATGTTTGGCGAGGAAGAGATCGAGCAGGAGGCGCTTGGTGATCCCGAATGACACGCCCTGGTCAGGACTTGAAGCGGGGAAGGTAGATACGCGTCGTGTATCTGCGTCGGCGCGCTGGAGCTGGTTCTGGGCGGTGATGCCGCGCGCAGATGCGGCACTCGTGCTGCAGTTGTCCGAGCTTCCTGATCCTGTCCCCGATCTGCCCAGGCTAAAGAACCTCGAAATCCGATTTCAGACTTTGCCAGGGGGGCCAATTCTCTACATCCGGCTCAAGGATCAGTCCCAGATCGAGCTGTTCGAAGCTTTATGCCGGGACGTGATGAACGCAGGTGAAATTGCCGGATCTGAGAGAGAGGCTCTTGAGAGAGCAGTGGGGCGCACTTTCAGATGGCATCATCTTTTGCGAGGTGGCAAATCCGAAACGCTGACTGAGGAAGAGCAGAAGGGGCTTGTCGGAGAGATCGAGGTTCTGAAGCTGCTCATGCAGCATATGACCCCCGCCGCGGCCCTGACGGCCTGGACCGGGCCGTCCGGTGCGCCGAAGGACTTCGAGCTTGCCCGAGGATGTATCGAGGTCAAGGCGAGACGGAGCGGCGCTCAGCCATACGTGCGGATTAGCAATGAGCATCAACTTGCCGACGTCACTGGCAAGGCGCTCTGGATGGCGGTTCTGGCAGTTGACAGAGTGCATTTTCCTCATGGGAAAACCCTAGCGGAGATCGTAGCCGATGTTTCTGAGGCGATCAAAAAATCAGAACCTGCTGTACTCTTCGACTGGGAGTTGCATCTCGCCGACTGTGGCTACGACTCGGCCCATGACTATTCGGGCTGGCGATGGATCGTTGCAGAGCCAGCCTTCTATGAGGTGACGGATCACTTCCCGCGGGTCGTTTCGCCTCTTGTAGAAGGCGTTTCTGCCGTGACCTATTCGATTTCGCTTCATTCATGCACTCCGTACCAGTTGACCTGGAAGGGGGTTCGAACTGCTTTGTTTGATGAGGATAACGATGAGTGATCTGGAGGACTATCACCAGAGTCTGATGGCCGACATTCGCCGCGAAGCCGATGCCAGTGGAATTCTGATGGTTGAAGCATTCTTCGACAGGATGACCGAGCGGCTGACAGAAGCTGGAGAGCTAGAGGTCGCGGATCGTGCTTATTACCAAAGTGGCGAGCTTGGCCAGAAGCTGCGTATCGATGGATATGCGGGTGATCCGCGTGACAGTGAGGGAGTTCTGGGGCTGATCGTCTGTGACTTTGTAGACAGCGATGAAGTCCAGACCTTTGGAAAGACGGATATCGCGCCGCTGCTGAACCCGCTGATCCGATTCTTGAAGAAGGCGAAGACGGCGGAGTTTCGGGACAGCCTGAATGAAGTGAACCCGGCCTTTCAGGTTTCGGATCTGATCATTACGACGTGGTCTCAGGTCACAAAGGTAAAACTGATCCTCATATCCAATCGCTCCTACACCGGACGCGATGATGCTGTTAAGCTTGCTGACGCTGGCGATGTGCCAATAACCTGGTCCGTCTGGGATCTTGCGCGCTTCGAGCGGTTTGATCGTTCGGGCCAGGCGCGCGAAGACATGGTTATCGACTTCGCAACCGATTTCGGCGGCCCACTGCCGGCGCTCAAGGCTTCGCAATCCGGCGCTGCGCTGGAAAGCTATCTTGCCGTCGTTCCGGGCGAGCAGCTGGCAGCCATCTATGATCGGTGGGGGGCGAGACTTCTTGAAGCCAACGTGCGTTCTTTCCTCCAGGCTCGTGCGAAAACCAACAAGGGGATTCAGAAGACGGTCAAGGAAGAGCCCGAGCTCTTCTTCCCCTACAACAACGGACTTTCGGCCACTGCCGATGCGGTGACTACCGTCACTACGCGCGATGGACTGGCGATCGGGTCGATCAGCAATCTTCAGATCGTCAACGGAGCGCAGACGACCGGCTCCATCCATACAGGGCTGCGCACGGCGAGGGAACAGCTGTCGAAGGTCTTCGTGCAGATGAAGCTGACGGTTGTGCCATCGGACAGGTCCGAGGAAATCGTGCCGAAGATTTCGGAGTTCGCCAACACCCAGAACAAGGTGAACGCTGCAGATTTCTTCTCCAATCATCCTTTTCATATCCGCATGGAGCAATTCAGCCGAACGGTCATGTTCGCCGCACGGGAAGGAGAGCGCCATGACAGCAAGTGGTTCTACGAACGCTCTCGCGGACAATACATCAACGCCCGAGGTCGCCTTACGGCTGCGCAACAGAAGAAGTTCGACATCGAGTTCCCGAAGGTTCAGCTGTTCAGCAAGACTGATCTCGCGAAATTCGAATTCTCCGCGACTGGGCAGCCTCATATCGTTTCGCGAGGTGCCCAGAAGAACTTTGCCGAGTTTGCAAAGGAGATAGGTGAAAACTGGTCGAAGAGTGACGCCAAGTACGATGAGCTATGGTACCGGCGGCTGATTGCCAAGGCGATCGTCTTTCGCAAGCTCGAAGAGGAAGTGCCGAAACAGCCCTGGTATGAGGGCGGGTACCGCGCCAATATCGTGACCTACGCGATGGCAAAGGTGTTCCATGATGCAAGGTCTGAAACAGAGGTTCTAGACGTGGACGCCGTATGGCGGCGGCAGTCGGTGCCAGAGGCGCTGCTGGAGGCACTGATGGTGGCCGCCTCGGCGGCAAATGACTGCATTACTCATCCGCCTCAGGGCGTTCGCAACATGTCAGAGTGGGCAAAACAGCAGGCATGCTGGAACGCCTTGAAGAGCAGGAAGTTGGATTATCCGGAGAATTTCGAGAGTTGCGTGGTCGCGATCGATTCGGCCAAGGCTGCGGTCCGGGACGCGCGAGCACAGAAGGCGCTGAATGATGGCATCAACGCCCAGACCGAGGTTGTAGGCCTTGGCGGAAAATTTTGGCAGCAGGTCATGGAATGGGGGCAGGCGAGGCGCAGGATCACGCCCAAGGATGCACAGGTTCTGCAGGTCTGCGGGCGCATCCCGAGCCGGCTTCCAACCGAGTCCGAGAGCATACACGCGATGAAGCTTCTGACGAAGTTGAAGGAAGAAGGATTCAGCCCGGCTGCAGTCTTTTCCGTTGATTTAAAATGATATGTGGAAATCATTTCTGCAATTTCTAGCTATTGCGGGTCAAGTCGTCCATTTTTGTTTTGATTTGCAGCATTGTATTCAATTAGTATTGGATTAATGAATGATTCTAATCTAATATTGATTTTTTATATTTAGATTTGTGTCAAAAATGATGCTATAAATAATTATATTACATATAATATAAATTTATATATAGAAAAATATTTAAGATTTGCTCGTGTGCGAAAAAATTTTATTTTACCGTGATTTTTCGAGGCGCTCCTCCGCGTGTTCCAATATTATGTCGCGCGTATAAATATTTCTGTGGCGCGCACTATTGTCTAGTTTTTTGATAATACTTGTGTTCCTGCGTTATTCACATTAGACCGTTCAGAGGCAGGGCGTTGAGTCAACCTCTTGCGTTACACTTTCTTTTTCCGAAGGCCGGCGGGATGCATATGAGATATGCGGGCAGATACTTTTGGGCTGCCATATTTACTGCTTTTCTTGCGTATTCTTATTATAAATACACGTACCTGCTGTCTATTTCTGAAGTGGTTAGGCCCTGGTTATTCGAAGTGGAAACTGGAGCTTGGTCCCAGGATTTTCTCCGGGACTCTTTTGTCAACTTGGTATCTGCTTTGGTCCAAGTCGCTCTCACCACATTTTTTGTATCGATTGTTTTTTCGAGAAAGAAGAGGAATGAGGAGAAGAGGGCGAAGAAATACATAGCGTCCTCTTTGAGAGATGAGATTTTTGAGTACATAGTGGCCTCTGATCCTGTCGATAAGGAAAAGAGGTTTTCACGGGTTGAAATGCTGTGCGAGCGGGCAGAGTCGGCGCTGCAAACACATGAGTGGAGCCTTGCTGACAGATTCAGAGATGCGCTTGTTGACCATCGAAGTGACCCAGCAAACAAATCGTTACAAGCAATAATTGGAATTAGGTTCCGCCATCTTGTAGAAAGGTTGCATGTGCGGGGGACGGAATTGGATGCTTTTTGTGACAGGGTTGATAAGGCTTTCTTGTATCAAGGGGGATTGTCAAAATGAGCGTCTTCCTTTCTGGATATGAGGCGGATTTTTGTGACGCCGAGAGTGCTTCTGTTCTTTTTCTTTGGCAGAATTGGCAATTTTACTTTAAACTACATAATCCCTTTATAAGTTGCACCCAGATTTCAAAAAACTCTTGGTCGGCGAAATCGTTCTTTGGCGGTGGTGAGTGGTATTTAACTCAGCAAGACTGCTCTGATCAGCGAGGAATTTTGCATTTCCATAACTATATACATTTTTGCGGTCGTTTGAGCAAAGTTCAAACCATATTTCAATATCATCGGATGGCTGACGGCCGTCTGTGGTACTGCGGCGGCGGGTATGGTGAACTTGACCCCGTACTGAGGTACGCGCCATGGCTACCTCAGTTTATTGCGTCGTTGCTTCTACGGAGCATCGGCAAGCGTGGTGGAGTTGTTGCTTCTATTATCTCTAAAGATGTTGCCATCCTCAAGCGCTCTTCTGGTGAGGAAGCTATGCATGTGTTCGGTGACTATAAGGTTGATGCGATGAGGCCTGAGGGCGCGCGGCGGTACTTTCTCAAGCGCGAGATGGTGCCCATCTCGATCTACGAGAACAGACCTCTGGCGCATATTCGTGAAGACACGGAGCTCCTTGCTGCGCAGTTGAGGCAGATTGCTGAAAGGATGCCCTTGGAGGTCGATAAAACGCTGCTGATAGCTGCGATGCAGAGCCTCCCACTTGGCATACCTGGTGCGTCTGCGATCGCTCTTCGGGACTTTATTCGACAAAACATAATCGTCGATCATAGCGAATCTTTTGGCGGCATCTATCGCGAGATGGCATCCTACATTAAAACGACTGGTGGCTGGATGAGGTTAAACCGTTCTGAGAGCGACACTTTGTCCCGGGAGATCGGGCAATTGAAAAAGGGTATAGAGCTACTATTTAAGTGGCTTGAGAAGTGAGAAGGAATGGCTATGGGTATGGCGGCGGATTTTGATGTTGTGGTTGTCGGGGCCGGGCCTGCGGGCAGCACTGCAGCGATTCGACTGTCTGAACTCGGCTACAAGGTGTTAGTTGTTGACCGGACTTCATTTCCAAGGGTGAAGCCCTGTGGAGGTGGATTGACCATTAAGGCACTTCAGTGGTTACCCCATTCAGTTGCACCTGTAATTGAGGCTGCTACTAAGAAACTGGTCATGGGAGTGAAGACGCCGTTCGATGAGAAGACCGAACTTTTCCAAAGCGACGACTATATCTGCACATTTGTAGTTCGTGAGCAATTCGATAAATTCAATTTTGAGCGTATGATTGACGCGTTCGTTGACTTCGAAGAAAACTCTGGACTTCGCAACATATCTGAGCGCAGTGACAGTGTTGAGTTGGATTTTGGAAGCAAGCGTATCACAGCGAAATATTTGATAGGTGCTGATGGTGCGAATAGCGTTGTGCGAAAGATACTGGGAGTAGTTAAGAATTTTAGTAGGGGATTTGCAATCGAAGGCTTGGTTCCTTACGCTAAGCTAGATCGGATACCCGATGCGGAGTTCTTTTTCGGGTATGTGCCCAATGGATACGGGTGGATCTTTCCGAAAGGCGATCACCTCAACGTTGGCATTTACACATGGGACGACGGCGTCAGTCTAAGCAAAGATCTCCTGAGGACGTACTGCCGCTCAAGATTGGGCATTGATGAGCTCGATCATATTGTTGGCTTCCCGCTTGGTTTTGGCGGGCGCAGATTCGTTCCAACCAGTAACCGGGTACTAATGGTTGGTGACGCGGCAGGATTTGCGGAACCCCTCTTGGGTGAAGGACTACATAACGCGATCAAGTCCGGACGGCTGGCAGCCGATGCGATTCACAGCGCGCAGACTAACGTCGGCCTGAGTGGTCGTGCGGCCTATCGCAAGGCGATCGACCCAATCGTTGCTGACTTAGTTCGTTGTGATGACATGAAAAAGTTTTATTATAACAACATGGATGGCATAGGGTACGGGGCGTTGAAATTCCCACTGAGCCGTCATGCTTTAATGAAAGGTTTTGCAGCCGGTAAGACTATGTTGGAGATCACTAATCAGTTTATGCTGTCTCCATTCTTTTCTCCAGCTAAGCCAAAGAGTCTGCAGGAGTATTTAAGCTTGCATCAGCATCCCGGAGCGGCCGCTTGAAAGCTTCGGACTTTGTGAAAGACGTAGGGTCAATACGTAAGCAACTGCTACAGAGCTATGCCAGCAGATGAGGTGGTGAGCGACGCGTCTGAGCCTCAACCGCTTGGAAACGGTCTCCGTGGGATCGAGGCATTTCTGGCTCGACACAACGCGATTCTGAGCTCTCGGCCGGTGACGCCACAGCACCTGCCAGAGGGCCGGAACTTGTTCTCGAAGTTGATTGCAGGGGACTATTCGTCCTTCGAAGAAGTTCGAGACCATTTAATGTTGCGAGATCCAATTGAATTATCCGCTACGCACCGGGCGATGCTTGAGAGTGCGGAACACGCGGGGTTAATAGAGAAGCGGGGGCTCGGCTTTACGGTAGCCGCCAACGATGCTCGACGCTACTTAACTGGTGGGTGGCTTGAGGAGTATATTGGGTTAGCTCTCTCTGAAATCGGTGCCGAAGAGATTACTATTGGTCAGAAGATACGCTGGCAAGTTGGAGAGTTCGTCGGCGAGAATGAAATAGATGTAATGGCATCTTTTGGCGGCGACATTTTTATGTGTTCTTGTAAGGCGCTGAAATCTAGAATCGTTCCTGGCGATGAGAGGGTTCGAGTGAAGTTAATGCAAGCCTTGCACGAGGCGGATAATTTAGCCGACCATTTTAATTGCCCCGGGGGCGTAGTTGCACTTGCAGTTACTACGGATTTGTTAGACGAGCGAAATCGACTCGTGCATTATCAGCAGCTACATGGGAAGGCGGCGGCTCTTGGAGTTAACCTGATAGCTCTGGATGATCTGCCTTGGGCTAAGTTGAAGGGTCGACTGGTTGGTTTTCTTGGAGGCTCCAAGCTTTAGGCATTGGGCAGAGGATTGATACGCTAACTGTCATAAATGTTTTTGTACAAGTCTCCGCGCAATCAGGCCCCCGCAACCAATCAAATCCATCCCTCCAGAGATCCTCCGATGCAGCCCACAAGGAGCTTTTGCTTCCTGGGGTCGCTGAATGGGTTCTGGCGACACAGCAAATACATCAGAGAACTGCTTTGATGCTCGCGTCTAGGGCGAGGTAGCGCGGCAAGAGGCGTTTCATATAGAAATGCGCTGTTTCCAGCTTATCTGCGTAAAACTGAGGGTCTTCCTTTTGGTGAACCAGTGCAGTCTTGGCGATCAGCGCCCACTCTGCAGCTAGGGATACGAGACCGAAAAAAGCCAGGTATTCACTGGCGACTTCGCTTACCTGTGCGGCGGTGGCTGATTTCAGCCTTGCTGTAAGATCGCTGAGATCCTCGAGTGCTGTCAATCCGTCTGCCGCGGGCGAGAAAGAGTTGTTCGCGTCTTCCAGCAGGGATTTCAGGAGCGAGAGATATTGCCCAAGTGCAGCTCCGTCCTTCAGTGTGAGCTTGCGGCCCGTGAGGTCAAGGGCCTGGATGCCGTTGGTGCCTTCATAGATTGTAGCGATCCTGATGTCGCGAACCCATTGCTCGGCGCCCCATTCGCGAATGTAGCCATGGCCTCCCAAGATCTGAACCCCAAGGTTTGCGGCTTCGTTGCCAGCATCGCTGAGAAAGGCCTTGACGATCGGCGTCATTACCTGGACGAGGTCTTCATGCTTTTCACGTTCCGCTGCGTGGTCTGCGGCATGAGCCTTGTCAATTGAAAAGGCCATGCGCAAGGCGAATGCACGCCCCCCCTCGGCAAAAGCCTTTTGTGTCAGCAACATGCGCCGGACATCCGGGTGCTGGTTGATGGGATCGGGTCCAACTCCGGTTGTTCCGGGTGCCTTACCCTGCTTGCGCTCTGCGGCATAAGCCGAGGCGATCTGATGCGAGCTTTCTGCAGCACTGACACCTTGAACGCCGACGCCGAGACGGGCGGCATTCATCAGGGTGAACATGGCTTGCAAGCCGGAATGGGGGGCGCCGACAAGCCAGCCCTTGGCGCCATCATAGTTCATGACGCAGGTTGCTGAGGCCTTCAGTCCCATTTTGTGTTCGATTGCGCCGCAGCTCAACGCATTGCGGACTTCCAGACCGCTTTCCTCATCCGTGTAGAGTTTTGGAACGAGGAAGAGGCTTATACCTCGACTGCCTGCCGGCGCATCCGGCAAACGTGCCAATACGAAATGGGGAATGTTGTCCGTCAGATCGTGTTCGCCACCGGTGATGAAGATCTTGTTGCCGCTTATCCGGTAGGTGCCCTGGTCATCAGGCTCAGCGCGGGTGCGCAACAGGCCCAGGTCGCTGCCGCAATGGGGTTCTGTCAGATTCATGGTTGGAAGAAGGGCACCTGTGGCGAAGGCTTCGAGGTAGGTGTCTTTCAGATGGTCGCTGCCATATCTGACCAGCAAGCGATAGGCCGCTTCGTTCAGGCCGCGATACATGGCGAAGCCGAAGTTCGCGGAGGTGGTCATCTCATCGACGAGAATCTGCAGGCAGTGCGGCAGTCCCTGCCCACCATGTTCGGGAGCGGCGGTCAGGCCCGCCCAGCCACCATCGCGGAACAAGGCATAGGCTTCGCGGAACCCGTCTGGTGTCGTAACCCGCCCGTTTTCGAACTGGCATCCCTGTTCGTCTCCGGATCTGTTGATCGGTGCGAGTACATTTTCGCAAAAACGTGCTGCCTCTGTGAGGACCGCATCGAAGACATCCGGGGTTGCGTGTTCAAAGAGGCTGGTTTGCGAGAGTTCTTCGACCTTGAACACGCGGTGCAGGAGGAACTGATAGTCTTTCAGAGGGGCGGAATAGGAAGGCATTGGCACTCCAGCAGGCAGCGATTGCGCGGGTGAGCATTACGTTCGACAGCCGGCGCCGGGAATGAGCGCGGCTTGCGGCCTTGTCATAGGGTCATTTTGGAAGTTTCACGCCTAGTTCATTCGTCGAATGAACTAGGAGCATTTTCCTCATTCCTGGTTGATGGCGCAGGAGTGGATGTCAGAGCCGCCGCTCGATATGGATTGGGCCGGCAACCAATGCCGAGAGGTCATAGGTATTGCGCTCATGAAACCATGGTTGGGTTGAACAACAATCAAACGCGCTGGCCAATGGCCAGCACGCTCCGGTTTCATTTCAGTCCTCAGGCCAGACAAGCCCGGACTATTCCCATTTGGCGTTACCGAGAACGCGGTTTGCCGCTTCGACATTGGCTGCAATGTCAGAAAGCGCGATCGTGTCGGGACGGAAGATGCCGAGTGCGGCAACCGATTCGGAAAGGCCGACACCCGGCACCGCCGGATACTCGTCATTGCCTGCCGAGAAATACTGCTGTGCCTGCTCGGAAGCCAGATACTCGAGGAACCTGATGGCATTTTCCTTGTTCGGCGCATTTGCTGCAACGCCGCCGCCCGAGATGTTCATGTGGGCGCCGATGTCGTTCTGGTTCGGGAAGACCCAGCCGATGTTCGCCAGCTGCTCTGGCGTCATCTGCTCGTCACCCTTGCGAAGCGCACGGGCGAAGTAATAGGTGTTGGACATGGCGATATCGCACTCACCCGAAGCTATGGCGCGGAGCTGGTCTGTGTCCCCACCCTGCGGTGCGCGCGCAAAGTTTGCGACAACGCCGTTTGCCCAGCCCTGGACGGTCTCTTCGCCCAGATGCGCGATGAGGGCTGCCACAATGTTCTGCGTGTAGACATTGGTCGAGGAGCGAATGCAGATCTTGCCCTTGTATTGTTCGTCTGCGAGCGCCTGATAGGTGAGCGGCGGATTGGTCACGTCGGTCTTGTCATAGAAGAGGATGCGGGCGCGTTGCGAGAAGCCGAACCACTGATTGTCCGCATCCTGCAGATAGGCTGGGATAGCAGCCTCCAGAACAGCGCTGTCCACCGACTGCAGAAGGCCAAGATCCTTCGCGCGCGCCAGGCGCACGGTATCGACGGTCATGAAGACGTCAGCGGGCGAATTTGCGCCTTCGGCTTCCATGCGTGAAATCAGCTCGTCCGCATTGCCTTCGATGCGGTTGATCTTGATACCCGTCGCCTGCTCGAAATCGGTATATAGCCGCTCATCCGTATCGTAGTGGCGCGAGGAATAGAGGTTGAGCTCTCCTTCGGCAGCTGCCGGTGCCATGGTGCCCATGAGGGCCGTTGCTGCAGCGAGCGAAAGAACCGCGAATTTCGAGGTCTTCGTCATAGATCTCTCCGAAAGTTGACTGTATGAGTATGGTTACGGCACAGCTCTTCGTATACCTTCGTACTTTTGTCAAGTAATCGACAATGGTTGCGTTCTGACGATTTTGTGATGACCTGTGCACATGCATTTCGTGTACCGCGCTGTCTCCAATGTGAAGCCTTTAGCGGCGCGCAGGCTTGCCGGTTCACCGTTCGATGTCGCTGTGATGGAGAGGCCTTTCGCGCGCAATGGTCCGGCACAAGAGGACCACCGGCAGCAAGCCGAAGGCTACGATGATGAGCGATGGAACAGCGGCCTGGGTCAGCCTTTCGTCAGAGGCGAGCCGATAGGCCTGGACTGCAAGCGTGTCGTAGTTGAATGGCCGCAGCATCAGTGTCGCCGGCAGTTCCTTCATGACGTCAACGAAGACAATCAGTGCGCCTGTCAGCAGGCTGGCACGCATCAGCGGCAAGTGGACGCGTGACAGGACGCGGCTTTCATTTGCCCCCAGAGTGCGGGCGACCGCATCAATGGAGGGTTTGATCTGTGACATTCCGGTGTCGAAGGATGAGAGCGCGACGGCCATGAACCGCACGGCATAGGCGATGATCAAAATGAACATTGAACCCGACAGAAGGAGCCCGGTTGAAATGCCGAGGGTCTCCCGTAGATAGGCATCCAGCATATTGTCGAATGTCGCAAAAGGTATGAAGACACCGACCGCGATGACACCACCCGGAATGGCATAGCCGAGACCCGCTATCGTTTTGGTCAGTTCGCTGGCTCTGCTCGGATAAAGGCGGGCGCTGTAACCGACCGCAATTGCAAGCGCCAGCGTCACGCAGGCGGCTGTCGATGCGAGAAGCAGCGAATTGGAGATGAACAGAATATAGCGCGCGGCAAACGGGTTCTGCCCAGAATCCCAGGCCATCTCCATCAGCACGATCAAAGGCAGGATGAAACCGCCCAGAACCGGGATGATGCAGAAGGTAAACGCCGCCAGCGCCTGTCCATGGCTCAATCTGTGTCTTGCCATGGTCTCAAGGCGCTTGCCGGCGTCGAAATGAGACCGGCGTTTGCGCTCGATACGTTCCAGCAGGATCAGCAGGAAAGCCACGGCCATCAGACTCACTGCAAGCTGGGATGCCGCCGACCGGTCACCAATCCCGATCCACGCTTGATAGATACCCGTTGCCAGTGTCTGCACCCCGAAATGGGAGACTGTGCCAAAATCAGCAACGGTTTCCATGAGTGCCAGTATGACGCCGCTTGCGATAGCCGGTCGCGCCAGGGGCAGGCTGACAACGAAAAACGCGTTCACCGGCGAGCGCCCCAGCATGCGTGCGGCCTGATAGGCTGTCGATGATGCCCTGATGAATGAGGCGCGTGCGAGCAGGTAGACATAGGGATAAAGCACGAATGTCAGCATGATCGCCGCACCGCCCAGGGATCGGATCTCGGGGAACCAGTAATCGCGTGGCCCCCAGTCGTTCCAGGCTCTCAGGGCGCTCTGCACAGCACCCGGATGGTCGAGAAGATCGGTGTAGGCGTAAGCCAGGACATAGGCCGGAAAGGCAAATGGCAGTGCGAGAAGGATTTCCAGCCATCGGCGCCCCGGAAATTCACACATCACCACAAGCCAGGCGGCGCCCGTTCCGATGATGGCAGTTCCGAGGCCAACCCAGAACAGGAGTTGCAGCGTCGTCCAAAGATAACGCGGAAGGACTGTCGAAGAGAGAAGCTGGAACGTGTCGAGGGACCCGGAAAAAGCCGAGATTGCGACTGCAAGAAGTGGAAAGACACAGAGTGCGACCGTCGTACATGAAACCAAACGCAAGATCGAGCGGAACACTCATGCACCTTTCGAGAAAACTGGACTGTTACGGACAAATATCGAGACTTGTGTAACTAGGCGGTCATTTGGGGAGAGTCAAACTGCGACCGGAAAGCCGACGTGCTCGCGGCACCCTCGTTGGACCAAAGCGAAATGTAGGTCATCGATACGCTGGTATGCGCTTTCGCCGATGGTGTCGCGTCGGTTTTCCAGCTTGATGCAAGCCGGTCAGGGGACCGGCTAGACGTAGCCGTCCATGAATTTGTAGATGATCGTCCCCGAAGGTGGTGTTGTGGACTGTCCCACCCTTTGGGTTCGGCGCCGCAGTTGTTTGTAGTCCTCGTGCAGGAGGGGCCACCCCTGCCGTCAGGTGCTTTAAACGTCGCGGGGTTTGGGTAACTTCGCCTCCGCTTCGGCGACGTTCTGTTTGACGGCCATGAAGCTATCGGGTGTCACAGAAATGCTGTCGATCCCGCGGGAGACGAGGAATTGTGCGAATTCGGGATGATCACTGGGTGCCTGGCCGCAGATGCCGATCTTTGCGCCAGCCTTGCCGGCCTCGGATATCACCGTCGAGATCATCCACTCAACCGCCTCGTCCTGCTCGTCGAAGAGGTGCGCGAGTTCGCCGGAATCGCGGTCGACGCCGAGGGTCAATTGCGTCAGGTCGTTGGAGCCTATGGAGAAGCCGTCAAAGTGCTTGGCAAATTGCTTGGCAAGGATCACGTTGGAGGGGATCTCACACATCACATAGACCTGAAGGCCGTCTTTGCCGCGCTCCAGTCCATTTTCCGCCATGACTTCCAGCACCTTTTCCGCCTCGCCGATCGACCGGCAGAAGGGGATCATGACGACCACGTTTCCAAACCCCAATTCACTTCTCAGTTTCCGGATTGCGCGGCATTCGAGGGCGAAGCCTTCGCGGTAGCGGGGCGAATAGTAGCGGGAGGCGCCGCGAAAACCGATCATCGGGTTTTCTTCGTCCGGCTCAAAGTCCTTGCCGCCGACAAGGCCCGCATATTCATTGGTCTTGAAGTCGCTCATACGGACAATCACCGGCTTGGGGTAGAAGGTGGCGGCAATGCGGGCGAGACCCTCCGCCAGATGGTCGACGAAATAGGCGGTCTTATCCTCGTAGCCTGCGGTTGTCGTTTCTATCTCATCCCTTGCGGCCTGATCTTTCAGCCTGTCGAAATGGACAAGGGCCATCGGGTGAATGCGGATTGCATTGCTAATGACGAATTCCATGCGTGCAAGGCCCACCCCATCTGCGGGAAGCTTCCACCAGCGTAATGCTGCACCAGGATTGGCGAGGTTCAGCATGACCTTGGTGCGTGTCTCGGGAATATCATCGATGTTGAGCGTCCTGACGTCGAAGTCGGCCGTGCCATCATAGATCATGCCTTCGTCGCCTTCCGCGCAGGAGACGGTGATCTCCTGACCGCTATGCAGGACATGGGTGGCGTTTGCCGTGCCGACCACGGCAGGCAGACCCAGTTCACGGCTGACGATCGCCGCATGGGAGGTGCGTCCTCCATGATCGGTAACAATGGCGGCCGCGCGCTTCATGATCGGCACCCAATCGGGATCGGTGGTCGAGGTGACAAGGATGGATCCATCCACGAACTGGTCGATATCGTGGGCGCTTTCGATCAGGCAAACCTGACCGGTGACGATGGCATCGCCAATGGAGAGGCCCTTTGTCAGCGTTTTGCCCTTGCTCGTGATGCTGTAGCTGCTGAAGGCTGCGGTTTCTCGGTTGGATTGGACCGTTTCCGGTCGCGCCTGCACGATGTAGAGGCGGTTGGTCTCGCCATCCCGCGCCCATTCCATATCCATCGCGCAGCCATAGTGGCGCTCGATGATTGTCGCCCAGCGGGCGAGGGTCAGGATCTCGGCATCGGAGAGAACATAGGCCGCCCGTTCCGCCTTTGAGGTTGGTACATTTCGTGTCGGCTGATCTGCGGAGCCATAGATCATCTTGATTTTCTTGTGGCCGCGCTTCTTCGAGATGATCGGTGACAGGGTGCTGTCTTCAAGCAAGGGCTTGAAAACCTGATACTCGTCAGGATCAACAGCGCCTTGGACGACGTTCTCACCCAGGCCCCAGGCGGCGTCGATCAGGACGACCTTGTCGAAGCCGGTTTCCGTATCGATCGAGAACATGACGCCGGAACCTCCGATGTCGGAGCGCACCATCTGCTGGACGCCGATCGACAGCGCGACCTTCATGTGATCGAAGCCCCGCGTCTGGCGGTAGGAGATGGCGCGATCGGTAAAGAGGGAGGCGAAGCAGCGGCGGCAGGCGTCGAGCAGCGCCTTGTCGCCCTTGATGTTCAGGAAGGTTTCCTGCTGACCGGCAAAACTTGCATCCGGCAGGTCTTCAGCGGTTGCGCTGGAGCGGACTGCGACCGAGACGTCTTTCTGACCCGCTTTCGTGGCGAGTGCGCGATAGGCTTGGAGAATTGCGTCCGCGGTTGCATTTGGCCAGTCTCCGCGCAGAAAAAGCTGGCGGATGGCCTGACCTGTTTCCGGAAGGCTTGTCTTTCCAGCCCTCCATTCCTCGATCAACCGGTCCATGCTTTCCCGGATACCGTTTTCGTCGATGAAGTTCCAATAGGCGTCAGAGGTTGTCGCGAAGCCGGGCGGTACATCCACACCCTGCTGGCCCAGTTGCTGGATCATTTCTCCAAGAGAGGAGTTCTTGCCGCCAACCTTTGCCACGTCGGCCCGACGCAGTTGATCGAAATCGACGACGAATGTGCTTTGCCCGTTCATGGTGAAACCTCCCAGATGATGCTTTTCAAGCGTTCTTGTCTGATGAGGTGACGCTAGTGCCCGCGTCCGGATGCAACCTTGATCCACGTCAAGTTCAGGTTGTTATCTTCCCGTCGACGTCTCGTGGCGGTCCGGTCTGGACACTGTTGCGAGCCACGGGACGCCTGAAATCACGATCGTCCGTTATTCGCCGATGTGCTTTTCACCACGTTTCCTGGCGAGCGCGATCTGAAATTGTCTCTGGCGATAGCGGTCGCGATCCGCTTCGGTTCTGCTGTCATGACAATGACTGCAGGAGACACCCTCTTCGTAATGTGGGTGCTGCAATTCTTCCGGCGTGATCGGATTGCGGCAAGCGTGGCAGAGCTTGTGATCGCCTTCCTTCAGGCCATGGGTCACGGATACGCGCTCGTCAAAGACGAAGCAGGCGCCATCCCACAGGCTTTCCTCTTCCGGCACTTCCTCCAGATATTTCAGGATGCCACCCTTGAGGTGGTAAACTTCGTCAAAGCCCTGTTGCTTCATGAAGGCAGTGGCCTTTTCGCAGCGGATGCCACCCGTGCAATACATCGCGATCTTGGGCTTGTTGTGCAGGCCGGGATTGTTTTTCACCCAGGCGGGGAATTCGCGGAAAGTCTTGGTGTTCGGATCAACGGCGCCGCGAAAGATGCCGATCGCGGTCTCATAATCGTTGCGGGTGTCGATCACGATCGTATCCGGATCGGAGATCAGGTCGTTCCAATCCTTCGGATCTACATAGGTGCCCACAATCTCGTTGGGGTCGATGTCCTCGACGCCCATCGTGACGATTTCCTTCTTCAACCGCACCTTCATGCGCAGGAAGGGCATCTTCGATGCGCGGCTTTCCTTGTGTTCGAGGCTTGCAAATTCCGGCTGTGAACGGAGATAGGCAAGGACCTTGGCGATGGCGGCGTCCGTTCCGGCGATGGTGCCGTTGATGCCCTCATGAGCAAGGAGGAGTGTGCCTTTCACGCCTTCCGCCTTGCAGAGCGCCTCCAAGGGCTCGCGAAAGCTTTCGAAGCGGGGGAAGCGGGCGAAATGATAAAGCGCGGCCACACAAAGGGTGCCGGTCTTTCCGTGCAATGGGGGTGCAAGTTGATCTGTCATGGGCTTGCGAAATACTGCTTCCGGTCCTGCCGCGCAACGGTTTTCAGCCGATGGAGGCAAGATTGAAATCTGTCAATTTACCAGCCCTATGGCCCGCTTCAGAGCCGTCGCCCGGCAATCAGCCGGCGGCTGCCTCCAGCCAAAGGGTCGCGATAATGGCCGCCTCACGTTCCGGCGGTTCGGCGAAGACGATGTTGGCAAGCTCCAGCGCTTCACGCCGCAATTGCTGCTGACAGCGAATAATCATGGCGAGCAGGAAAGATAGAGCCTCCCCGTCACCGCAGAGTTCGGGCTCATCGTCCAGCACCGAGGTCAGCACGCTCAGATCCTGATCATGTCCAAGAACATCGACCAGTTTCTTGGCATCTTTCCTTTTCGAGGCCATGGCGGAAGGCCAGAGGCCCCGCATCAGAGACAGGTTCATCCAATAGGCCTGAGCAGCCTTTCTGAGATCATGGAAGGCTTCGCCATGGCCGCTACCTTCACAGGTTTCCAGGGCCGTCTGGGCACGAACCAGGCCCTTCTTCCAGCCCTTGGCGAGCAGCCGGGCGGCCGGGCGCGGCCGATTGGGGAGCGAGAGGCTATCCACTTCTCTCAAAGCCGCACCACAGGCGTCAATCACTCCCGATAGTTTATCCTGGAAGTCCGTTTCTGAGGAGGCAATCCGGTCACGCCGGGCAATGAGCGCTTCGCGCGCCTTTGCGACGGCCCCTTCCTCCTCGGCGTTCAAGGCTGCAGCGGACAGCACGTCGATGGTCTCGATCAGGGCTGCCGCATCGCGCACCTTGGAGAGCGAGCGGGCTGCGTCCCGCAGTCTTGCATTTTCCTGACGCCGGAGTTCCTTGTTGTCAGCGCCGACCAGCCGGTAGAGATTGCGGATTCGCTTGAACTTCTTGCGTGCCTCATGCACGGCCTCGTGGACGCCATTCGGTTGCTCGGTCAGCCCTGTGACGGCGCCATTGAGAAGGCAGCGCAGGAGAAGTCTGACATCTTCTCCAAAGGCGTTGTCCGGTCTAATGCGATATGACATGCACCAGCTCCGGCTTCAGCCGTTGTGTGGCCAGGATCTGATTGGAATAGCGTTTGTCACCCGTCACTTCGCGTCCGATCCAGTCGGGAAGATCGGGTTTGTCTTCTGCAGAGGATAATTCAACTTCCGCGATGACCAGACCAGTGTAGGCGCCGTCGAACACGTCTACCTCCCAGGTGAAGCCACGATACTCCACCGTATAGCGCGTTTTTTCGATGACATTCCCGATTGCAAAATTGATGATCTCTGCGGCATCCTCATATGGGATCTGATATTCGTATTCATCCCGCACCAGACTGCTGCCGCCAAATTTGATCGTGATCTGTGCCGAGCTCGTATCCCGTGTTCGAATACGCACGGAACGATCATCCTCGCTTGCCACATAGGCCTGGCGCAAACGGGTTTCGGATGTTACGTGCTGGCGCCAACGGTCATTGCGTACAAGGAATTTGCGTTCTATTTCCTTCGCCATACTCTACCTGCTCCGAAAATTGCCGCGTGCTGACCATAGCGGACAGTGGTCCGCGAGGAAACCCGAAAGTCTCGATGGTGCCAGATGGCTCGACAATCAGGGACGGGCGGGCTAGTAAGACAGCAATCTAATCGTTTTAAGAGGCTTCCGACCATGGGCGAAAAAACTGACAAGCTCCTCTCCACCCTGAAGCTGCAGCCCGTCGTTCCGGTGTTGATCATCGAGGATGCGAAGACGGTCGTGCCTCTTGCGAAGGCCTTGGTTGACGGGGGTCTTAAGGCCATTGAGATTACGCTGCGCACGGCAGCGGCGCTCGAAGCCGTGCGTCTGGTCGCGACGGAAGTCGAGGGTGCCGTTGTCGGCGCGGGCACCATTCTCAATTCCGCCCATTTTGAAGCAGCTGTCGATGCCGGCTCGCAGTTTATTGTCAGCCCGGGAACGACGCAGGAACTGCTGGACACTGCACGGGCTTCGAATATCCCGCTCCTGCCGGGGGCTGCAACCGCGTCGGAAGTCATGGCGCTTCGCGAAGAAGGCTATCAGGTGTTGAAGTTCTTCCCTGCGGAACAGGCTGGCGGGGCTGCCTATCTGAAGGCTTTGTCTTCGCCGCTTGCCGGCACGCTGTTTTGCCCGACCGGGGGTATCTCGCTCAAGAATGCAAGGGATTATCTGTCGCTGCCAAACGTCGTCTGCGTGGGTGGTTCCTGGGTCGCGCCGAAGGAACTTGTTGCCGCCGGAGATTGGGCTGGCATCACCAAGCTTGCCGCTGAAGCGGCTGCGCTCAAGGCCTGAATACACGACTTTGTCAGTCTCTTTGAAAAGCCGTCATCGCCTTCCTATCTGAGGGCGGTGATATGAGGTCAAGGAGATCGAGATGTTTGATGCGAAAAAGCTGCTGGACCAGTTCCTGGGTTCGCAGGCAGGCGGTGGCAGCGGTGGCATGAAGCGCTCCGCCAATGATGTTCTTGGCATGGCCAAGTCCAATCCGCTGGCAACCGGTGCCATTGCTGCCGTTCTTCTGGGGACTAAGTCTGGTCGCAAGATGGCAGGAAGCGCGGTGAAGCTGGGTGGTCTCGCCGTAATCGCTGGTCTCGGCTACCAGGCCTACAAGAACTACAAGTCCGGCCAGCCCGTCGAGCCAACGCAGTCGCTGCCGGAAATTCTTCCACCGCCCAAGGATTCCGCCTTCAAGATCGAGCCGGCTGCCGTCTCGAATGATTTCGCGCTTGCCCTGGTGCGTGCGATGATTGCCGCCGCCAAGGCCGACGGCCACATCGATCAGGCCGAGCGCGCGCGGATCATGGACAAGATCCATCTATCGGGTCTCGGCTCGGAGGCCGAAGCCTTCATCAATGCAGAGCTCGCCAATCCGACCGATCTCGATGCCATCATTGCCGCCGCCAGATCTGAAGAGGAGAAGGTCGAGATCTACACCGCTTCCCGTCTGGCTATCGAACCGGATACGCGCGCGGAACGTGGCTATCTCGATATGCTTGCCGGACGGCTTGGGCTGCCGGATGCCCTGATCGATCATATCGAAGCAACTGTTTCGTCGGCCAAAATCTCCCTGTGAGCCTTTGCCGCAAGGGCTTGCCGTCGCAGCGGTTGCCTTTGCTGTCGAGCTGGCCTAAGCCTCTGGCAGTTTGTGCCGGAGGCATTCATGACGGACATTTCACCAGGGAAAGGATGGCCAGCACCTCAGCCAGTGCGGCTTGAGGGGCAGCATGTCCTCATCGAACCCTATGAGCGTGAAAGGCACCTCGAAGCTCTCTGGCAGGGGCTTGGGGGAATGAAGATCAATGATCTGTTGACCTATTTCACCCAACCCGATTTCAACGGCATTGACGACTTCGATCACTGGCTGGCCAACGCGCAGGCGAAGAGCGGCTGGATCACCGAGGTTATCACAGACAAGGTGAGTGGGCAGGTGATCGGCATGGCGCATTACATGCGCGCAGATCCTGCCAATGGCGTCATTGAGATCGGCGGCGTTGCCCATGGGCCAATGATGAGCCGTTCTCCCATGTCGACGGAGGCGCATTACCTGCTCGCGCGGCATGTTTTCGATGACCTCGGTTATCGCCGCTATGAATGGAAGTGCCACAACGAAAACGAGGCCAGCAAGGTCACCGCCAAACGCTATGGCTTTCGCTTCGAAGGTGTTTTCCGGCAGCATATGCTGTCCAAAGGAAAGAACCGCGATACAGCGTGGTTTTCGATCATCGACGGTGAATGGCCGCTGGTGAAGGCTGCATTCGAAGCCTGGCTCGAACCGGACAATTTCGACGAAGCCGGTCACCAGAAGCGACGGCTGGAAGACCTGCGGGCCGAACTCGCTGTGTCAATGACCTGATAGGAGTACCAAATCGTGAAGCTCAATGTCTTCAGCATCATCCTCTATGTTGGCACTGCCGTTACGGTCGCCGCGCTTGCCTATGCGAGTTATCAAAGCGCGACGGTAGCCTGGTCCGTCGGGATCTGCGTGGCAATCGGCCTCGTTGTCTATGCCTTCCGCTTCCTTCCGGAGCCAAAGAAGGTTGCAAGGCCCGTAGCCGCAGGCCCACAGCGCTCTCCGGCGGCTTCGGCCGCCATTGTAGTTGCCGTGATTTTCGGACTGATGCTCATCGTGCCGACCGTGGTGCTCTGGATCGGCAATTATTCGCCGGAGCTTGGTGCGTTGATCGGTGCGGTCGCCCTGATGGCGATCTTTCTAATCTTGTGGCTGCGGTCTCGCTATCAGCAGAGCCGGAGTGGGGAAGAAGGGTGACCCCGTCAGGCGTTCAGGCTTGCTGTCAACAAAAGAGCGCCGAGCAGGATGACCACGATCCCGCCCGACACCTCGATGGCGCTGGCGACCAAGCCTGCCTTGCGGGAGCCGGGGCCTGAAAGTTTCAGCGCCACCTGCTTGGCCCCGACAGCCAGACTGGCGAGAATCGAGACCATGATGGCGGTGCCGATCGACATGGCGAAAACGGAGAGAATGCCCCCAAGCAAGAGACCGTTCAGGAGCGAGAAGGTCATGACCAGGATGGCACCGGTACAGGGCCGCAATCCGACTGCGACGATTGCGGACCATGCCTCCCGCAGCGAAAAGGTCTCGCCCTTCAGGCTTGAGGCGTCCGGCATATGCGTCATTCCGCATTCGTGACAAACGGAGCCAGGCTTCAAGGCCTGATGATCGTGGTCGACGGCGACGGCATGAAAGCGACCGCTGCTCGCCCGCTCCAGTGCATTTGCCGATGATCCCCCGGAAAACAGTCCGGCTGTCACCGAGTTATCAGATAGTGGGCTGTCGAAAAGCATGCCTGATGGTGTGCTTTTGGCGGGCTGAACAAGTGTCGATTTTACCTTCTTCGCCAGAAGCCAGAAACCGAAGATGATGATCAACACATAGCTTGCGATCTCCAGAGCCCGGGTGGTGTCGGTCATGCTGACCGAGGTGCCTCGCAGCACGAGATAGGTCAGGCCTACAACGGTAATCGCGACCACGCCCTGGAGGAAGGCCGAGGCAAAGGAGATGACGATGCCCCGTCGCAAAGCCACTTCATTGGCAAGAAGGTAGGACGAGATGACCGCCTTTCCGTGACCGGGGCCGGCCGCATGAAACACACCATAGGCAAACGACAGTGCGATCAACCACGATAGCTGCCACGGGTCTTCGCGCATTGATTTCAGTGCACCGGTCAGTGATCTGTAAAAGGATTGCTGATGCACATTGATCCACTGCAGCACTTGCGCGAACGGTCCGGTCGCGTCGAAAGAGGGTTCCGCTGAGCCGATGCCGAGTGGCGATGCGGCGTTTGCAATACTGGTGACCCCAGCAATGCCCACCAGGAGGAGCGCAAGGAAGCTCAATCTGCGAAGCGTGGTTAGGGCCTCTAGCATTTGAATTCAACCCGGGTGGCGAACAGCTGGCCCATGAGATTGCCATTGGGATCGTTGAAGAAGGCTTCCGTCAGGTTGGCCTGGTTTTGAGCGATGACTTCATCCGGGTCGGGGCGAACGACCTGGCGTGTGCAGGCGGAAAGTGCCGAGCCAATCGATTGTATTTCATCATCCGTGGTGAAGTCGATTGCCGTGTAGAGGGTCGGATCATAGACGCCGATGCTGAGATTTCCCTCAATTTTCACCGGCTCCTTTGGTTTTGCGACAAAAAACACAAGAAGCTGGTTGTCCCTGAAATCTGCATTGAACACCTCGGGCTTTGCCACAGGCGCAGCCGCTCCATTCTTGGTGATGAATGTGAAATAATCATAGTCCCCGAGCGATTCTCGTATCGTATCGCCAATTTCCTTCAACTCACCGGGATCGAGTATCAGATTGCTGTTGTGGTCGAAGTCGAGCAGCACGCTTGAAGAAAAGAACTCGTCGAAGCGCCAGACATTGCGCAGTTCGCTCAGCATTCCGCTCTCGTCAGAGACGATTTCCAGTCGCGCCTCGGCGAAGATATGCGGATGGGCATTGGCCTGGGGCAGGGGGGATAAGCAAAAGCCCCCTATCATCAGCGCCAGGCGTCTTTTCATCGATTTCGTTCCTTCACCCTCGGATTCCCGCCTCCTTGCTCGAAGAATGGGACAAAAATGGGACTTCAGTGGCTGTTATAGCGCTTGAACCATGTGTGAAGGTAGTCGACGAAAGCCCGTACCTTGGCTGGCAGATACCGGCGATGCGGGTAGACGGCATAGATGCCGCGGTCCTTGGCGATGAAGGCGTCGAACAGCGACACCAGTTCACCCGAGGCAATGTAAGGGCGGGCGATGAAATCGGGGATCATAGCAACGCCAAGACCGGCGCGGGCCGCGCGTAAGGTCGCCTGCGGGCTGTTGACTTCGATCGGACCCGAGACGCTTACAGATATCGTGTCGCCGTTCGCCTCCAGGAAACGCAAGCTGTTATGGGAACGCGAGTTGGTATCGATCAGGAACGGGACTCGGGATAGTTCGCTCGGATGGGTGAGGGGACCGTTCTCCGCCACGAAAGCAGGGGTCGCGCAGGCATAGACGCGAAAGTCGGAAAGCTTGCGTGCGATCATGCCCGAATCATCGAGCTTCGTAATGCGGATGCCGAGATCAAAACCTTCTTCAATCAGATCGACAAAGCGGTCTTCCGCTACGATCTCCAGGGAGAGTTGCGGGTTCTCTTTTGCGAAATCGATGAGCGATTGACCAATGTCGGCATCGATGAAGGTTCGCGGGACCGTGACCTTGAGCTTGCCCTTGAGGTCGGCATTGTTCTCGCGCACCAGGTCGGCAAGGTTGTCGATTTCCTTCAGGATATCGGCGGCAGTTCGGAAATAGGTATGTCCGGCTTCGGTCAAAGAAAACTGTCGGGTGGTGCGATTGAGCAGCAGCGCGCCCAGTTCGTCCTCCAGCTCCCGGACATATTTGGACAAGAGCGCCTTGGATCGCCCCGTCTTGCGCGCGGCGGCGGAAAATCCCTCAGCTTCCACCACATCGATAAAGGCGCGAATACGCGTCAGCGTGTCCATGTTAAACCCCTGTTTTGTCGTCAGATTGTGAACGTATGACCGATCTCGTTCAAAAAACAGAGGTTACCCCACGAAAATTAACCAGCAGGCAAAAAATCCCTTGATTATGACGGACAGTTTTCTTATTTCGGTGCTTGCCCAAAGTCGCACGTGCCTGTGGGTGTCCGCCGACCCTCGAACTGGGATTTATCCCTAAGGTGAGGTCATCGGTAAGGTACCTGGAACTAACCCCTCCAGTCGCTATTCCGGCCAACCGGGAAATGCGAGGACACCTTGAAGCAACGACGGTGCGGGCCTTTCTGGTTCTCTGCCGGCTTTCCATCAGCCGGGGTACTGAAGAGGCACACCATCATTGCCGGAAGTGCGGTAGGGTCTCCCTCCAATCCATGGCAGACAAAGCGGATTTATGCACTCAGGCAAGAGTGCGTTCATCCATCGTTTCGCGCGTCGAGCGTTCGTACGGTACCGGTGTCTCCACCGACTGGTTTCGAGCGATGTCTCGTCGTCCTTTGTCCATCCGAAGCCTGGCCGCTTCGGATTCGCTCGGAATTTGGAAGGTTACATCGATGACCACTGCACGCATCCTCGACTTCATCAACACCCGACGCCCGGAAGGTCCCTGCCTCGTGGTCGACCTCGACGTCGTGCGCGACAATTTCGGTGCCTTCCGCCATGCCCTGCCGGACAGCGCCATCTACTACGCAGTCAAGGCGAACCCGGCGCCGGAGATCCTCCAGCTCCTGGCCTCGCTCGGTTCGAACTTCGACTGCGCTTCCGTTGCCGAAATCCAGATGGCTCTCGATGCGGGCGCCACCGCCGATCGCATCTCTTTCGGCAACACCATCAAGAAGGAGCGTGACATCGCCCGTGCCTATGCACTCGGTGTCAATCTCTATGCCGTCGACAGCCACGAGGAAGTCGAGAAGATCGCGCGTGCCGCTCCCGGCGCCCGCGTGTTCTGCCGCGTGCTGACCGATGGTGACGGTGCCGAATGGCCGCTGTCGCGCAAGTTCGGCTGCGTGCCGCAGATGGCTGTCGATGTGCTGGTCTATGCGCATCAGCTCGGCCTCGAGAGCTTCGGCGTCTCGTTCCATGTCGGTTCGCAGATGACCAAGGTCGATGCCTGGGATGGCGCTCTTGCCGATGCTAAGCGCGTTTTCAACTCGCTGGCCAAGCAGGGCATCGTCCTGAAGATGGTCAACATGGGTGGCGGTTTCCCGACCAAGTACCTGCGCGACATCCCGTCGGCAGAGGCCTATGGTCAGGCGATCAACGTGTCGCTGAAGAAGCACTTCGGCAACAACATCCCGCAGACCATCATCGAGCCGGGCCGCGGCATGGTCGGCAATGCCGGCGTGATTAAGGCGGAAGTCGTGCTGATCTCGAAGAAGTCCGACAATGACGAACACCGCTGGGTGTTCCTCGACATCGGCAAGTTCGGTGGTCTGGCCGAAACCATGGACGAGGCGATCCGTTATCCGATTCGCACCGTCCGTGACGCTGATGACATGGCCCCTTGCGTGCTCGCCGGCCCGACCTGCGATTCGGCCGACGTGCTCTACGAGAAGACCATGTATCCGCTACCGATCTCGCTCTCGATCGGTGACGAGGTTCTGATCGAAGGCACCGGCGCCTACACCACCACCTATTCGGCGGTGGCGTTCAACGGCTTCGAACCGCTGAAGTCCTACGTCATCTGACGTCTCCCGCGCCGGCCAACCGGCGCGGAACTTCACAATCATCGTCATCGCTTGGGATGGGAGGCCAGAATGGCCGCTGTTCTGGAAAGCATGCGCGCGCTTTTCGCGCCGGCGCCTGCATTCGTCATTGATCATGAAACGCCGGCCGACGTCGTTGCGCGCGAGAAGCTGCTCGACCGCGCCATGGGCAAGGATCGCCGCAAGAAGTCTTCAGAAAAGATCCGGCGTGGTCGCATTCCCGCAGAAGGTCTCGCCTTCGTCGCGCGGGACGCTGCGGGGCATGTGATCGGGACCGTGCGGTTGTGGAACATCGAGGCCGGGGTCAGTCGCGACGGTGGAGCCATCGAGGCGCTGCTGCTCGGCCCGCTTGCGGTCGACCAGGCGCATGAAGGCAAGGGGATCGGCGGCGCGCTGATGCGGGCTGCGCTGACCGAAGCGAAGAAGCTTGGCCATGGCGCTGTGCTCCTCGTGGGTGACGCCCCCTATTACGAGCGGTTTGGCTTCTTCGCCGACAAGACGCAGCATCTGGTGATGCCGGGTCCGTTTGCGCGTGACCGCTTCCTGGCGCTGGAACTCGTGCCTGGCTGGCTCACAGGCGCCGCCGGCATGGTGGTTGCGTCCGGTCGCAAGTTGTCATGCCCCTCGCGTCGCAAAGCCGGCTGAGTACGAGCCGCTTGGCCGGATTTGCCGCATTTCTGCCTTAAATCAGGTTGTTTTCGAGGTGAATTTCCTCTGAAAATCGGCCAGAAAGCTCTTTCTCACCTGGCGAAAGAGCTTTTTTTCTGCGTGAAACATTCCGTTTTCCGCACGAGGTCCGCCATCTGTCTGAAATTGGTGCAGGATTTTTTTTCCGTTTTGGGGAACAAAATGCCGAGTTAGGTATGCATCATTATGTTGTATAATGATCACAGCATTCCGGCTTGATTGAGCGTTATGGTCATGATCGCACAACGTAAGGAGTGAACATCATGATCAAACGCATTCTCATTGGATCGGCAGCTGTTATTGCCCTCTCCAGTTCGGCATTCGCAGCGGATGCCATCTATGAGGCACCTGCAGCTCCGCCGATGGCGGTTGAAACGGCTCCTGTCTTTTCCTGGGCAGGCGGCTATGCAGGTATTCTGACTGGCTACGGCTGGGGTGATGGCGACTTCTTCGACGGCACGGCTGCCGCATCTGACGATTTCGACGGCGCTCGGCTCGGCGGCTTCGTCGGCTACAACTGGACCATGGGTTCAGCGCTTGTCGTCGGTCTTGAGGGTGACCTCAACTATGATTGGAACGAAAACGAGTACACTGCTGGAGAAGTCCGTACCGGCGCCAACGGCTCGGTTCGCGGTCGTATCGGTTATGCCATGGACAGGGCCCTGCTTTACGCAGCCGGTGGCTGGACCGCAACCAATTTCCAGGTTGAGGGTAGCGGCATTGACGAAAGCGAGATGCTGAACGGCTGGACCGTTGGCGGTGGTGTCGATTACGCTGTTACCGATCGCGTTTTCACCCGTCTGGAGTATCGCTACAACGACTTCGGCAGCGAAACTATCCGTGGTGTCGACACTGATTTCGACCAGCACGTCGTGAACATCGGTCTTGCCGTCAAGTTCTAAGCGATTTCCCTTGCAAAAATGAAGGCTGGCGTCCCATCAGGTCGCCAGCCTTTTTTGTTGGCGCGTCGCGCGACATGTTGTGGTCCTGGTGGCGCGCGAGAGCAGCCGCTTCAGGCGCTAATGTCGATCACGCCGCAGTCGCCGCCATCGGAGGCGAAGGCCAGCAGCTTCCCGGTTGCACTCCAGGCCATGGAAGTGATGCCGCCCTTGCCGGGTCTTCGCAGCAAGGCTTCCTTCCCATCAGCTATGCGCACCGCCAGGATCATGCCATCGATGAAACCGATGGCGAGCACTTCCTCAGCCGGGTGGAAGGCGACATTGGTCACGAGGATATTGGCACGAGTGCCCAGTTCGAGTGGTGCCTTGCCCATCGGGCCGTCCTTGGACGAAAACGGCCAGACTATTGCCGCCGGTGCGCCAGACGATGCCAGCCACTTGCCCTTGGGGGACCAGGACAGCGATTTCACCTTGGCGGGGTAACCCGTCATGCGCATATGCCGGGCGTCGGGCCCGGTCTTGCCGTCAAGTTTCCAGCCGTGAAGAGCGGTTTCCTGCATTGTTGTTACAAGAAACCGACCGTCGGGAGAGAAGGTGACGCCCGTATGGGCTCCCTTCCATTCCAGATCTACCGGTGCGCCATTGGTGCCGACCCAATGGAGTGTCACGCCGTTGTAGCGGGCTGCCGCGATCCGCAAACCCTTCGGCGCAAAGTCTAGGGCCTCGACCGTGCGTTCTTCCGGGTATTCCTTGACGCTACCATCCGCCAGCCGGACGAAGCTCGATTTACCATGGGCATAGGCAACGGCACCCTGTGGACCGGCGGCCAAAACCGAGATCCACTTGCGCGGCACATGCGCCAGTTCATCGACGCTCCCGTCATGGGAAATCCGCAAAACCTTGCCGTCTTCGCCGCCGGTGATCAGGGTCTGGTTGGCCGGATCCTTGATGCAGGCGAGAAGCCCCGAATGGGCTTCAGTCACCTTCTCACCGCCGTCCAGGCGGTGAATGGTGCCGGAAGAGGTGGCGAAGACCGGAATGTCGCCCAGAAAGGCCGTGGTCAGAACATGACCTTCCAGGTCCAGCGGGGCAACAGTCGGCATCAGTCAGTCTTCCTTGTCTGCAGTCTTTAATGTCGGATCAGCGGTTGGCTTCAAGCCGTTGCCTCGCAAGCCTTGAAGCTTGCCTCCAGCTTTTCTCGGTCGAGATCTCGTCCGATGAACACAAGGCGGCTTTCCCGCTTTTCGTCCTTCTTCCAAGGACGCTGGTGGTCGCCTTCAATGATCATGTGAACGCCCTGGACGACATACCGTTCCTCATCGCCCTTGAAGGCAATGATGCCTTTGAGACGAAGAATGTTCGGCCCTTGCGTCTGGGTCACCTTCTGGATCCAGGGGAAGAAGCGGTCCGGATTCATCTCGCTGCCCCGCAGCGACACCGATGTCACGGTCACATCGTGGATTGCTGAGGCGGGATGATGATGATGGTCGTGGCCGTGGTCATGATGATGGTGGCCATGGTCATGGTCATGATCGTGATGATGGTGGTGGTGGTCATGATCGTGATCGCAATCAGGGCCACAGACATGATCCGGGTGATCATGGGCGAGGAACTGCGGATCATTTTCGAGCGCCCGTTCCAGATTGAACGCGCCCTGGTTCAAGACCTTGGCGAGATCTACGCCTGAGCGGGTGGTGCTGTAGATACGGGCCGAGGGATTGATCGCGCGAACAATGTCCTCGATGCGATGCAGTTCGTCATGGGACACGAGGTCGGACTTGTTGATCACGACCACATCGGCGAAAGCAATCTGGTCTTCAGCTTCCCGGCTGTCCTTGAGGCGCAGCGGCAGGTGCTTGGCATCGACCAGCGTCACGACCGCGTCGAGCTCCGTCTTGGAGCGGACATCATCGTCCATGAAGAAGGTCTGTGCGACGGGGACCGGGTCGGCAAGGCCCGTCGTTTCGACAATGATGCCATCGAAACGACCTGGACGGCGCATCAGGCCTTCAACGACACGGATCAGGTCGCCGCGAACCGTGCAGCAGACGCAGCCATTGTTCATTTCGTAGATTTCTTCATCTGACTCGACGATCAGATCATTGTCGATACCGATCTCGCCGAATTCGTTGACGATGACCGCATATTTCTTGCCGTGGCTTTCCGTCAGGATGCGGTTCAACAAGGTCGTTTTGCCGGCGCCGAGATAACCTGTGAGTACGGTAACGGGTGTCGGTTTTTGAGTTGCTTCGGTCATGGAAAAACCTCGAAGGGGAGTGGATCCGCCGCAGGCGCGACATGTTATGGTGTTACCCGACATATAAGTGGTGAATGCAGGGAGTTCAAAGGCTTTGTTGTGGGGCTTTCGGCTGCCTGTTGAAATCTGAGACGTCAAAGGCGTGAACATCCTCCAGGAGTTCAATCAGTGCATTGACGGCATGGTCAAGCAGCGCTTCCCCCTTGGCGCTTGTCGCCAATAGGGCGTTTCCAGCGGCGCCCTTTTCATTCAGATCCGACATCTTCCAACCAAAGGCGTGTGGCCCATAGGCACGCAAATGTGTGAACCGGGTGACGAACTCCGATTGCCTCGAGCTGAAGTTCCCGGCTTTTGCCATGTCCACAAGATCGGGCCTCAGTGCCAGCATGACAGATGTTTCGATGTCACCGGCATGGATGTCGATCGCCTTTTCCTCCGGCGTGATGACATGTGGCGGCACACCAAAGCGCGTCCAGCTTGTCGCGACAACGAGCATGTTGAAACGTATCCGGGCCTCGGTCGCAACGATTGTCAGCAAGGGCGAGTTGCCGCCATGGGCATTTAACAGGACCAGTTTTCCAATGCCTCTGTCATGCAGTTCCTTCGCAATTTTCAGCCAGCGTTCGACCGCCTCGGCATAGTCGAGGCTTTTCGTTCCTGTAACGTCGAGGTGCTCGATCGAATAACCCACCGGCTCCACGGGAAGAAAGGTTGCGGGCAGGTGTTGGGGTAGGGAGATCGCCAGTCTTTCCGCAACACCGGCTGCAATGATGCTGTCGGTTTCGAACGGGAGGTGCGGCCCATGCTGTTCATGCGCACCAAGTGGCAGGATCGCGATCCAGTTCGCTCGCGTCGCCGGCGGCAGGGAAAAGTCGTTGTCCATAAAGACCTGCCGAGGTTTGTTCATATGGCCAATCATCCTCATCTTGTTTATGCATAAGGCGCCCTGGCAAAGCGCTGATTGACGGTCCGCATGGGGACGTGGGGGAGAACATGGCTAAAAAGGACAAGGCAGACAAGGCCGGCAAGGAGCAGAAGAAGGCATCCAAGAAAAAGGAGGCTGCCAGCCACAGCGGAGCCCTTGCCGCCACGATCACCCAGGTGGCCCGATCGCTGCGCACGAGGCTTTCGCATAGTCTGGCTGATAGTGGTCTGTATCCTGGTCAGGATGGCGTCATCCAGCTGCTGGCGGCGGAAGAGGGGCTGACACCGGGGCATCTCGCTCAGCGGCTGGGCGTCAAGGCACCGACGATGACCCGTACCATAGGGCGAATGGAAGCGCAGGGTTTTGTCATGCGCCGCACCGATGGCACCGATGGTCGCCTGACCAAGGTTTATCTCACGGATGACGGGCGCAACAGTCTGGCCAAAATCAATGATGCGACCGATGAGTGCCTGCGCCTGGCGACACGTGGATTGTCCGGCAAGGACGTCAAATCCCTGGTCAAGCTTTTGTCTGAGGTTGATGCCAATCTGCAATCGGTCCTGCGTGACGAAAAGGGCCGGCCCGGCGTGGTTGAAAATGACGATTGAAAAGTGAGATTTAATTGTTTAATTAAACTGTTTAAGTCCGCTGCCAGCGGGTGATGAATAGCTGCGACGGGAGGCTACGTGGCGCAAAAGATTAAACTTTCCACGATCGCAGAGACGCTTGGTCTTTCGACTGCAACCATTTCTTTGGCTCTTCGCGACAGCCCCCTTGTGGCAGTCGACACGCGTGAGAAGATCAAGGAACAGGCTCGGCTCCTTGGCTATATCTACAACCGTCGGGCTGCGAGCCTCAGAACGTCTCGCTCGGGCATTATCGGTGTCGTCGTTCATGACATCATGAACCCTTTCTATGGGGAAATCCTGAAGGCTATCGAGGGTGAGCTTGATCGAAGCCGGCAGACCTTCATTCTATCCAACCATTACGACTCCGTCGAAAAGCAACGCATGTTCATCGAGACGCTGCTTCAGCTCGGTGGTGATGGTGTCATCATGTCGCCGGCCATCGGCACGCCGCCGGAAGACGTTGCTCTCGCCGAAAACAACGGAATGCCCGCCATCTTCATCGCACGGTCCATGGATGGCGTTGACGTTCCGATCTATCGCGGGGATGACAGCTATGGCATTTCGCTTGCCACCAATCACCTGATCGGACTTGGTCATCGCACCATCGCAATGATTGGCGGTACGGACCAGACATCGACCGGGCGGGATCGCTATCAGGGTTATGTGAATGCTCTTCGCAAGGCCGGAATTGAGGTCGATCCCGGTCTGCGCATACCTGGGCCACGTACCAAGCAGGGCGGCTTCGAAGCGGCGGTACATTTCCTGTCTTTGCCGCAAAAACCAACGGCTGCCGTCTGCTGGAACGATCTGGTTGCCATCGGTCTGATGAACGGTATCGCCCGCGCCGGGCTCATTCCGGGTCAGGACATTTCAGTGACCGGTTATGATGATCTTGAGGAGGCGTCGATTGCCACGCCCTCCCTGACAACGGTGTGGAACGGACAGGCCGAAGTGGGGCGGCTTGCTGCCCGTGCCCTTCTCGACAAGCTGGCCGGCAGTCACGAGCCTGATGGTATTCACCTGATCAAGCCGGAAATGCGGATACGTCAGTCAACGAGCCCCAATCGCCGGCAAGTGTGACAGAGAGAGCGCTTATGACCGCGTCTGAACCTTACATCCTGATCCCAGGGAAAATCCATCCACGCGTGGTGGAACGACTGGCTGCGCGCTTCAAACTGGTCCAACTGGAAGCCGGGTCCACCGAGGTGGCCGTCGATCTCGCACCATTGATCACGGGGGCTGCCGTGTCGGGGCGGTTTCCGGAAGGCTTGTTCGATCAGCTTCCAAACCTTAGGATTATTGCCAATTTCGGCGTCGGCTATGATGGTGTCCCGGTCCGCATTGCAGCCCGGCGCGGCATTGTCGTCACCAATACCCCGGATGTTCTCAACGACGAGGTTGCCGATACAACCATCGCTCTCCTCCTGAACACGCTGAGGCGTTTGCCGGCTGCTGAAAACTATCTGAGAGCCGGACGCTGGGTTGCCGAGGGCGCGTTTCCGCTCTCACCTCTTTCGCTCAAGGGCCGTCATATCGGCATCCACGGTCTTGGGCGGATCGGGCTGGAGATAGCGGCACGTCTTGAACCCTTCAAGGTCAAGATCAGCTATCATACCCGCCGCCCCCGTGCGGACGTGTCCTATGCTTATCATGACAGTTTGCTGTCCCTGGCGCGGTCAGTGGACACACTGATTTCAATCGTCCCGAAGACTGCGGAGACGATTGGTTCGATCAATGGCGAAATCCTTGAGGCGCTTGGGCCGACCGGAGTCTTGATCAATGTCGGTCGTGGGACGACAGTCAATGAAGATGATCTGATTGCGGCCCTTCAGGCCGGTAGAATTGCCGCTGCGGGGCTCGACGTGTTCGCCGATGAGCCGCATGTCCCGGCCGCCTTGCTCGAATTGCCGAATGTCAGCCTGTTGCCGCATGTGGCGTCGGCTTCGGCACCCACGCGTGATGCCATGGCGGATCTGGTTGTCGACAATCTGCTCTCCTGGTTCGAACGAGGTGCCGTCTTGACGCCAGTGGCCGAAACTCCCGTCCAAGGTTAGCGGCTGGCGGCAAGTGTCATGAACACCTGTCGCCTTTCCAGCCTTCCACAAGCTTCGCGGCGCATTCTTGTCCACGCACTGCAACCCACGGTGCGTGGAGGCTCCGATGAAAGCTCACAAAGTCGTCCTGTTGGCATCCGTATGCTCGGCCAGCGTGACCGCGCTTGGTTTGTCTCTCTGGCACGGGACAAACGGGGCTGCGGCCGTTCAGGGCATTGATCCAATCCAGTCCAGCAGCATTCCGTCGAATATCATCGAGCGCCGGAATGTATCGCCGCCTGCTGTTTTTTCGGTGTCAAATTTTGATCGGCGAACAGTATGCCTCGTCGAGCGCGGTGCGGCGCTCACCAGTCGCAGCCGTGATGTTCATGCGCCGCCGGATTGTGAAGCCGTGATGGCTGGTCTCACGGGTATCCGGACCTGGATAGACAACGAGGACGGCACGGTCACTCTCGTCGACGGACAGGGAGCGGTCGTGCTTTCGCTCACCCGAGGACGGAGTTTTACCTACGAGGCTGTCGATGCGACGGCTGGGGATATTGCGCTCCTTATGGTGCCCTAGCACCGTTCACGCCTTGGATGCAGCGTAAACCCGAACGGCCTCACCAAATGCTTCAAACAGTGCCCTCGACGGTTTGTCTGTCTCCGCCCAGTATTCGGGATGCCATTGTACGCCCACAGCAAAGCCTTTGGCGTCAATCACAGAAACGGCTTCAATCGTGCCATCTTCTGCCAGTGCCTCAACCTGCAAACGCGGGGCGGTTTTCGAGATTGCCTGGCGATGAAGTGAGTTGACGGGAACCGGGCCGGCTCCCAGAAAACCGGCAAGACAGGACCCTTCCGCGATGATCACATTCTGACGGATCGCGTAGGCCACATCCCGGTCCGGAACATCCGGCTTGCGGTGATCCCAGATACCGGGCTGATCCTGGATTTCGCTCGCAAGGGTACCGCCAAGCGCCACATTCAGTTCCTGGATACCCCGGCAGATCGCGAGCATCGGTATGCCCCGTTCCAAGGCCCGACGGATCAGGGGGAGCGAGGTCGCGTCACGTGCCGGATCAAATGGACCGTCGCTGTCTCGTGCCTGAGCACCATAGAGGCTTGGATGAACGTTCGTGGCCGATCCCGAGACGAGCAGACCGTCGACCCGGTCGAGGATGAGGTCCGGATGATTGCCTTCTTCCAGTGCCGGAATCAGAAAAGACATGAGATCCGAGGCTTTGAGCGCGGCATTCACATACTGGGTTTGAACCGAATGCCAGCTTGTTCCATCAAATTTTCGTATGTCGGCGGGAATGGCGACAATCGGCCTTGGCATCGGAAAACTCCCCTTGAAGCGTCAAAAACTCATGCGATGCGGCCGTTGCCGCTGTCAAGATCATGCGATGTTTGCGCAAACATTCCGGCTGCTAATCTTTCATTGATTTCAAGGGGTCCTGCTTTGGCGAAAGAATATGCGCCGGTGACTTGAAACGCTTTGGACAACATGGTTATCTCGCGCATCACTGCCGGGAGGGGCCGTAGATGTTTCCTCGGTGGGGCATTGTAACTGGGAGGTAATTTATGGATCGTCGTTCATTCATCAAAAAAGCAGGTGTTGCCGGTGCAGGCGTTGCTGCGTCGACTGTGCTTGCTGCTCCTGCCATTGCGCAGAGCAACCCGAAGTTCACATGGCGCTGCTCTTCGGGTTTCCCGAAGGCGCTTGACACCATCTATGGTGCTGCCGAAGTCTTCGCGCAGGCCGTTGCCGAAGCAACTGACGGTAACTTCGAAATTCAGGTCTTTGGTGCAGGCGAAATCGTTGGTGCGCTTGAAGGTGCCGATGCCGTTCGCGACGGCACGATCGAAATGGCGCATACTGCGTCCTACTACTTCTTCGGCAAGGACCCGAGCTGGGCATTCGGCACGGGTGTTCCATTCGGTCTGAACCAGCGCATGACCAATGCATGGCTCTACGAAGGCGGCGGTCTCGACCTGCTCAACGAATTCTACGCTGCAAACAACATGATCTGCTACCCGGCTGGTAACACCGGTGCACAGATGGGTGGCTGGTTCCGTAAGGAAATCAATACCGTAGCTGACCTTCAGGGCCTGAAGTTCCGTATCGGCGGTTTCGGTGGTCGCATCATCTCCGAACTCGGCGTTGTTCCGCAGAACATCCCGGGTGGTGACATCTATGCTGCTCTCGAGCGTGGTACGATCGATGGTGCTGAATTCGTCGGTCCTTACGACGACGCCAAGCTCGGCTTCAACAAGGTTGCTCCGTACTGCTACTATCCCGGCTGGTGGGAAGGCGGCGTTACGCTCATGAACATGATCAACCTCGACAAGTGGAACGAGTTGCCGAACAATTACAAGGGCATCGTCAAGTCGGCGTCTGCGCTCGCCAACAGCGTCATGATGGCTCGCTACGACACCCTGAACCCGGCTGCACTGAAGCAACTGGTATCGGAAGGTACACAGCTGCGTCCATACAGCCGCGAGATCCTGGAAGCCTGCTTCGATGCAGCCACCAAGGTCTACGGTCAGATCAGCGCCGAGAACCCGCAGTTCAAGAAGCTGCACGACTCCTACATGGGCTATCGTGGCGACGGTTATCTGTGGTTCCAGCTGTCGGAATACAGCTTCGACACCTTCATGATGCTGCAGCAGCGCGGCGGCAAGCTCTAAGCCGACCTAAAGGGACGAGTCAGCATGATTCCCCGGGATGTTTCTCATCCCGGGTTTTTTGTGTCCAAAGCTGGCTCAGTTCGTGAGTGATCCACGTCGAACAAACGGCTTCACACAGTTGCACCCGGCAGGTCGTGTTGTCGTTTGTCTGGTCGAGTGGCGACCAAGTCGCTGTTCATTCAGGTCCGTTGCAATCGGATGAACGTCAGACACAAGAAACCCGGCGAGAGGCTCGCCGGGTTTCTTCATTTTGAAATCTGCCTTGGTATCAGTCGAACCTTGGAAGCCCGCCAGCATCACCCGGTGCCGGCAGACCGCCCGGTGCCGGCAGACCGCCGCCCGCATCCGGAGTTGCCGGTGGAGCCCCGAAGTTGGGCAGAGCAGGGGCACTTTCACCCGGCAAGCCGAAGCCTGGGCCGCCGGGAAGGCCCAGTCCGCCATCAAGCTCCATCCCCGGCAGGCCAAAACCGCTGCCGCCAATGTTGTTGATGGTCCTGTTGATGTCGCCCTGGTCCATGATGACCGGTTCGCTCTTGTAATGGGTCACAAGGCCTGGGAACGCAATCAGGATACCGAGCATCAGCACATTGATCGCGATAAATGGCAGAGTACCGGTATAGATCGCGCGGGTGGTGATCGGATCAATCATTCGGTTTGTTGTCGTGTCATGCCATGCCTTGGTCGGGGCGACGGATCGCAGATAGAACAAGGCAAATCCAAACGGTGGTGTCAGGAAGCTGACCTGCAGGTTCATCCCGAGCAGCACGCCGAACCAGATGAGGTCGATGCCAAGCTTGTCTGCGACAGGTGCCAGCAACGGGACCAGAACGAATGCGATCTCGAAGAAGTCGAGGAAGCAGCCGAGGATGAAGACGATGATCGTGACGACGATCAGGAAGCCTGTTTCGCCGCCTGGCAGGGCCAGCATCAATTCCTCGACCCAGATATCGCCCGAGATCCCGTAGAAGGTAAGCGCGAAGACACGGGCACCGATCAGGATGAACATGACGAACGTCGCCAGTTTCGCGGTCGAGTCCAGTGCCTGGGTGAGGGTCTTCAGGTCGAGCCTGCGCTTTGCCAGTGCCATCACAAGGGCGCCGGCGGCACCCATGGCGCCACCCTCCGTCGGCGTTGCGATGCCGAGGAAGATCGTGCCGAGGACAAGGAAGATGAGGGCGAGCGGCGGGATCAGGACGATCACGACCTGCTCCGCCATCTTCGACAGGTAACCCAGGTTGAATTGCCGGTTAGCCAGGGCAAAGAGGTAGGGGATGACCGTTGCGGCAAGCGCTGCCCAGACCACGCGCGTCTCGTAGCGGAACTCCGTGAAGATGAAGTAGTAGCTGACGATATAGAGTCCGATCGCAGCCAGCATGATGAAATAGAGAGACTTGCCTCCCGATCCAAGCGGTCGAGCCTCGGGCGGAAGTGCGGGTGCCCATTCCGGCTTTACCAGCGTCACAGCAAAAATGTACAGGCAGTACATGCCGACCAACATCAATGCTGGCAACATAGCGCCCACATACATGTCGCCAACGGAGCGACCAAGCTGGTCAGCCATGACGATGAGGACGAGAGAAGGCGGAATGATCTGCGCCAGGGTGCCGGAGGCGGCGATCGTGCCCGCAGCAAGACCCGGGTTGTAGTTGTAGCGCATCATGATGGGCAGCGAGATGAGGCCCATGGCAATGACCGATGCCGCAACGACGCCGGTGGTTGCCGCCAGCAATGCGCCGACGATGACAACCGCAAAGGCGAGGCCTCCTCGAACGGTGCCGAAAAGCTGTCCGATGGTATCGAGCAGGTCTTCGGCCATCCGCGACCGTTCAAGGATCAAGCCCATGAAGGTGAAGAAGGGGATCGCCAGCAGTGTGTCGTTTCGCATGATGTCGAAGACACGGTTCATATTTGCCTGCGCCAGCGGCCAGGACAATCTGATTTCTGGCGAGATATGGCTCAGTTCTACCCCAACAACGAAGAAGTACATGCCGCCAGCGGCAAGAGTGAAGGCGACCGGATAACCGAGGAGGAGCATGCCCATGACCATGATGAACATGATCGGAGCGAGGTTGTGCGCAATGAGATCAAGCATCTTTCCCACCCTTCATGTCTGCGGCCGCCTCGACCGGTGCTGGTGCTCCGTGACCGTGCTTCACTTCTTCTTCCATCAGCCCCTTCATGATGGCGTAGCGCTTGATGATTTCCGAGAAGGCTTGTGCAGTGAGCAGAATAAAGCCCAGCAAAATGGCTCCCTTGGCAGGCCAGATGATAAGACCGCCTGCATTGGGTGACATTTCACCAGACATGAAAGACCGCCAGAAGAACGGCCAGGCGAGATAGGTCATCATGAGGCAGAAGGGTAACAGGAAGAAGATATGCCCGAGCAGGTCGATCCAGTCGCGCGTGCGCTTCGACCAGTTGCCGGCCAGCACGTCGATCCGGACATGTTCGTTGCGGCGAAGCGTATAGCCGGCTGCCAACATGAAGACGGCACCGAACAGATACCACTGAACCTCCAGCCAGGCGTTGGACGACATGTCGAAGGACTTGCGGATGACGGCATTGCCGGCGCTGATGAGGACGGCTGCCAGCAGCAGCCAAGCCACCGTTCGACCGACCAGCGTCGTCGTTGCGTCAATCGCTCTGGCGATTGTCAACAGGAACTGCATAGAAACTCTCTCCCCGTAGTTTTACGTCGATGCTTAGAGCAAGGTATCCATTGGCGCAACCTTAACCCCCCTTCAAACCACGGGATTTGGGGTATAGTTGGCTTGAATGTGATGCTGGTGGACGGCGGAGGGGCAAAGTGAGTCAAGGACAGGCGCAATATCGTTGGTGCTGACAACAAAATAAGCCTGAACGACTGCGTCATTGCTGAAGATTGCGCTTCCCGTCGGGTTTGTGTATTGCGAGCAGGAACATCTATTTGCCTGATGGTTCGGTTGCCGGGGCTGCCGTGATCGTCTGGATGCTGCGGTTTTAGATTTGGGAGACAAAGCATGAGCGAACATCATTCCGGGCCGGTCGAGACGGGCGCTGCCATGGACTATCAGGAGCACGAAAGGACGTATGAGCGCTTCATTGCAGGAGCCAAGTACGGCACGATCATCACTGTTGCGCTGATGCTGGCGATGGCAGCCGGTTTCTTCGGCGGAGCAGGTCTGATCGGCGGCTTCCTGATCTGGGTTATTCTGAGCATAGCCGGTGTGTTTATCATGCGCTGACGGCTGATCTGAAAAGATCGCACATGCATAGGCGGGAGAGGTGTTGGCCTCCTCCCGCTTTTTTATTGAAAAGTCATGCCTGCCTCACGCGTAGAACAAAGGCCGCACGGGGCGGCCTGGATTTCGTATCCGAACTCTTGTTGTCAGCTTGACGTGTTGCCGCGCGTTCTTGCAAGGCCTGCAGCGGCAGGTTCGTATTTCGGGTCAAGGCGCTGAGCGTGCGCGTAGGATTTGGCGGCACGCGCCATATCGCCCCGGCGCTCATAAATCAGTGCCTGATTGGCCCAGCTTTCCGCGATCTTGTCGTTCAGCTCGATTGCGAGATTAAAGTCGGCAAAGGCATTTTCGTCATCATTGAGTGCCACATAGGACAATCCACGACCGTTGTAGGGTTCCGGCGAGCGCGGCGACAGCGAGATCGCCTTCGAAAAGTCCTCGATCGCCTTTTCGTGTTGTCCGCGTAGCTGATAGATGAGGCCACGATTGTGGTAGGCGCGGCCATCGGTGGTATCAAGCTGGATGGCGCGGTTGAAATCGCCAAAGGCTTCGTCGATGCGCCCGGCCTGGCGGTAGATATTGCCGCGGCCGATATAGGCAACGTCGTAGCTCGGGTTGATCTTGAGAGCTGCATTGTAGTCTGCCGCTGCTTCAACGGGCTTGCCCATGTTGCGGAAGACCAGCGCGCGGTTGGCATAAGCCTGGAAGAAGCGCGGGTTCAGTTGAAGTGCGGTGTTGAAGTCTTCGATGGCACGATTGAATTCACCAGCGCGTCCATAGGCGGACCCACGCACGTTATAGGCTTCCGGGTCGCGCGGATTGGCCTGGATGACGGCGGTGAGCGAGGCAATGTTTTCCTCAGAACCCTGAGCGCGATCCAGTCGAATCACGTCTGTCGTTTCCGTCGTCGTCGCACAACTGGTCAGCGCCAGTGCGGCAGCTAGGACGAAAGCGGAACCGAGGCGGTGTCTGGTGCGTGCAGGCAGGGCGCTTCCGAATCTGGTGAGGTCCATCATAAGTCGCATCATCCGACCGCTGCCGGTCGCAACAGCGGACTGAGGGGCAGCGTAAGTTGGTGTTGAATATCAAAAAAGCGGCGGCGATTCGAATTCGCCCCCGCTCTGATCACATATGAAAACGTCCAAATCGGGGCCGATTAACGGCCTGCGCGAGGAGCCGCGATAAGACCTTCGCGCTGCATGCGCTTGCGAGCCAGCTTGCGGACGCGGCGAACGGCCTCAGCCTTTTCGCGAGCACGCTTCTGCGACGGCTTCTCATAGAAGTCGCGCATCTTCATTTCACGGAAGATTCCTTCGCGCTGCATTTTCTTCTTGAGAGCGCGGAGCGCCTGATCAACGTTGTTGTCGCGGACTAGTACCTGCACGTTTATCCCGTTCCTTTGGTTTTGGGTTGGTCCTTCCGCCGACGAACGCCCATCAACGGAAACAGCATATTGTTCCGCGCGGCCCTGAGACCGTGCGATTAGGGAGGGCTGATACCAGATGATCGGTCGGAAGTCCATATACCCAGTGATGACCGATCCACTATTTTGCCGATGTTGCGGGGCATTATGACGCGTGTCGAAAGCCGAGCGCCAATGCGTCGCAAAATGGACGTCGTGACGCATATTGATTTGCGAGAGCTAAGGTCCTACCCAGAGCCTGAACCACAGGAGTTTGAGGCGAATGCGCAAATATTCGGTCTTTGCCGTTGTCCGTGAGGCAATGCGTGCCCACAAGGGATGGGAGGCTCAATGGGTCTCTCCCGAGCCGCGGCAGTCCTATGACGTCATCATTATCGGCGCCGGTGGCCATGGCCTCGGCGCGGCCTATTATCTGGCCAAGGAGCACGGCATTACCAATGTCGCCGTGATCGAAAAGGGCTGGCTCGGCGGTGGCAATACCGGCCGTAACACGACGATCATCCGGTCCAACTATCTCTATGAAGAGAGCATGGACATCTACGAGCATTCGCTGAAGCTCTGGGAGGGACTTTCCCAGGACCTGAACTACAATGTCATGTATTCGCCGCGCGGCGTGATGATGCTGTCGCACAACGTGCATGACATGCAGTCCTTCAAGCGCCATGTGAATGCCAACAATCTCTATGGCATCGACAATGAATGGTTGACGCCGGAGCAGGCCAAGGCGTTCTGCCCGCCGCTCGATATCTCCAAGAGTGCGCGCTACCCGATCAATGGGGCAGCGCTGCAGCGTCGCGGTGGCACGGCGCGTCACGATGCGGTTGCCTGGGGCTATGCGCGCGCGGCGTCGGATCGCGGCGTGCACATCATCCAGAATTGCGAAGTCACCGGCATCCGTCGTGGTCCGAATGGGGAAGTCACCGGCGTCGACACGACCAAGGGCTTCATCGGCGCAAAGAAGATCGGCGTTTCCGCTGCCGGCCATTCCTCCGTCGTCATGGGCATGGCGGGCGTTCGTCTTCCCGTTCACTCGACGCCGCTGCAGGCGCTCGTCTCCGAGCCGCTCAAGCCGATCTTCCCCTGCGTGGTCATGTCCAACACCGTGCATGCCTATATCTCGCAGTCGGACAAGGGCGAACTGGTCATCGGTGCCGGTACCGACCAGTACAATTCCTACAGCCAGACCGGCGGCATGCAGATCATCACGCATACGCTCGATGCCATCTGCGAGCTCTTCCCGATGTTCCGTCGGGTGAAGATGATGCGGCAATGGGGCGGGATCACCGACAACACCGCTGACCGTTCGCCGATCCAGAGTGTGACGCCGGTTCCGAACCTCTTCGTCAATGCCGGCTGGGGGACGGGCGGTTTCAAAGCGACGCCGGGCTCGGCCAACCTCTTTGCTCATCTCATCGCCAAGGGCGAGCCGCACCGGCTGGCCCAGGGCCTGACGCTCGACCGGTTCCGCACCGGCCGCCTCATCGACGAGGCCGCCGCCGCTGCCGTGGCGCACTGAATTAGGGATCGTCCATCATGCTGGTCATCAAATGCCCCTATTGCGAAGAAGAGCGTGCAGAGCTCGAGTTTCGCGCTGCCGGTGAAGCGCATATCGCGCGCCCGGAAAACATCGCCTCGATCACGGACGAGGAATTCGCGGATTACTTCTTCCTGCGTGATAACCCGAAAGGCATCATCTTCGAGCGCTGGCGCCATATCCATGGCTGCGGGCGCTTCTTCAACGCGGCCCGCGACACCGTTTCCGACAAGATCCTTGTGACCTACAAGGCCGGTGAACCCATGCCCGATCCTGCAACTCCGGTTGCCCCGTCTGCATCGAAGGGAGACAAGGCATGAGCGCTGCCAATCGTATTCCCGGCAAGGGCCGCCTGACGCCAGCGCTGACCGCCCGCTTCACCATCGATGGCCGCACTTTGACGGCTTTCGAAGGCGATACGGTGGCGTCCGCCATGATCGCCAACGGCATGCATCTCGCCGGCCGCTCATTCAAGTATCACCGTCCGCGCGGCATCCTGACATCAGGTCCGGAAGAGCCGAATGCCTTGCTCGACGTCTCGCGTGACGCTGCCCGCCGCCAGCCGAATGTGCGGGCGACCGTGCAGGAAGTCTTCGACGGCATGAAGATCGAGACGCAGAACCGCTGGCCGTCGCTGTCGCTCGACATCGGCGAGGTCAACAACCTGCTGTCGCCCTTCTTCGCCGCCGGCTTCTACTACAAGACCTTCATGTGGCCGAAGGCCGCCTGGCACCAGATCTATGAACCCTTCATCCGTCGCGCCGCCGGTCTCGGTCATGCGCCGAAGGAAGCCGATCCCGATCATTACGCCAACCGTTACGCCCATTGCGACGTGCTAGTCATTGGTGGCGGTGCCGCAGGTCTCGCCTCGGCGCTCGCTGCCGCCCAGACGGGCGTACGCGTCATGATCGTTGACGAACAGCCGGAAATGGGCGGTGCCTTCCACTTTGACACCGGTGCGACCGTCGACGGCCAGAGCGGCTGGGACTGGGCGCATGCGACCGTTGCCAAGCTCAAGGGCATGTCCAACGTTACCGTGCTCTCCCGCACGACGGCCTTCGGCTATCACAACCACAATTACGTGGCGCTGGTTGAGCGTGTTACCGATCATGTCGCCAAGCCCGCCAAGAACCAGCCGCGTGAACGGCTGTGGCAGGTGCGTGCCAAGCGCGTGATCATCGCCAGCGGTGCAATCGAGCGCCATATGGTGTTTGCCAACAATGACCGTCCCGGCATTATGTTGGCGGCGGCGGGCCGCACCTATCTCAACCATTTCGGCGTTGCCGTCGGTGCCAAGGTTGGCGTCTACACGGCGCATGACTCGGCCTATGAAGCGGCAATCGATCTCAAGAAGGCTGGCGTTTCCGTGCCTGTCATCGTCGATGCCCGCGAGAAGCCGGGCGAGGGTGTTCTGACCCAGGCGCGTGCGCTCGGGATCGAAGTCCTGACCGGTCACGGCGTGGTCGATACGGCTGGCCGTCTGCGTGTCCGCTCGATCACCGTTCGCCGCAATGGCGGCGGCGCCACTCGCAAGATCGAGGTCGATTCGCTCTTGATGTGCGCCGGCTGGACGCCGTCTGTGCACATGTTCTCGCAGTCGCGCGGCAAGCTGAAGTTCGACGCCGCCAACCAGCGCTTCCTGCCTGATGTCTATGCCCAGGACTGCATCTGCGTTGGCGGCTGCAACGGCACCGATGATCTGCAGGCTCTGCTCGATGAGGCAACGGCTGCCGGTCTCTCCTCCGCCAAGGCTGCGGGCGCGACCGAGACGCCTGCCGTTTCGCTGTCAGGTGCCAATGCGCATGCCTGGACTGGCGGCATGATCGGCGCTGCCGAAGGCGCTGGCCGTGACGACAACGTCAAGGCCTTTGTCGACTTCCAGCACGATGTCTGCGCCAAGGATATCAGGCTCGCCGTGCGCGAGGGCATGCATTCGATCGAGCATATCAAGCGCTTCACGACGAACGGCATGGCGTCCGACCAGGGTAAGCTCTCCAATATGCATGGCCTCGCCATTGCTGCCGAAGTGCTTGGCAAGGAGATCCCTGAGGTCGGTCTCACCACCTTCCGCGCGCCCTATACGCCCGTCACCTTCGGCACGCTGATCAACCACTCGCGCGGCGAGCTGTTCGATCCGGTGCGCAAGACGCCGATGCATGCCTATGAGGTCTCCCAGGGTGCCGTCTATGAAGACGTCGGCAACTGGAAGCGCGCCTGGTATTACCCCAAGGCGGGCGAGGACATGCATGCCGCCGTCAACCGCGAATGCAAGACGGTGCGTGATGTCGCCGGCGTGTTCAACGCTTCGACACTCGGCAAGATCGAGGTCGTCGGGCCTGACGCTGCCGAGTTCCTGAACCTGATGTACACCAATGCCTGGGACACGCTGAAGCCCGGCAAGGCGCGCTACGGCATCATGACGCGCGAAGACGGCTTCATCTATGACGATGGCGTCGTCGGTCGTCTGGCGGAGGATCGTTTCCATGTGACCACCACGACGGGCGGTGCGCCGCGTGTGATGCACCACATGGAAGACTATCTGCAGACGGAATTCCCGCATCTGAAGGTCTGGCTCACCTCGACCACGGAACAATGGGCCGTCATCGCCGTCCAGGGTCCGAAGGCGCGCGATATCATCGCGCCGTTCGTTGAGGGCATCGACATCTCGAACAAGGCCTTCCCGCATATGAGCGTGGCCGAAGGCAAGTTCTGCGGCGTGCCGACGCGTCTCTTCCGCGTGTCCTTCACCGGCGAGCTCGGCTTCGAAGTCAACGTTCCCGCCGATTTCGGCGCGGATGTCTTCCGGCAGATCTGGGAGCGTGCCCAGTCGCTCGGCGCTTGCCTCTATGGCACCGAGACCATGCATGTCCTGCGCGCCGAGAAGGGCTATATCATCGTCGGTCAGGATACTGACGGGACGTTGACGGCCGACGATGCCGGCCTCTCCTGGGCGGTGTCGAAGAAGAAGACCGATTTTGTCGGTATTCGCGGCATGAAGCGTCCTGATCTCGTCAAGGAAGGCCGCAAGCAGCTCGTCGGCCTTCTGACGAAGAACCCGAATGAAGTGCTGGAAGAGGGCGGTCAGATTGTCGCCAATCCGAACCAGCCGAAGCCGATGACCATGCTCGGGCACGTCACCTCGTCCTACTGGTCGGAAAACCTCGGTCGATCGATTGCGATTGCCATGGTGGCCGGTGGCCGCGCACGGATCGGCGAGACGCTGTATGTGCCGATGAAGGACAAGACCATCGCGGTGGAGGTCACCGACATGGTATTCTTTGACAAGGAAGGAGGCCGTATCCATGGCTGATATGTCTGTTGCAGAACGCAGAAACGTTCTCGCCGGCTTCCATGGCGGCAGCGCCAAGGTGCGCCTCACCCCGGCGCTTCCCGCGACCCGCGTCTCACTGCGCGCCGGTGCCGATGCCGTTGCCGGTCTTTCGAAGTCGCTCGGTCTGAAACTTCCGACAAAGCCGAAGACCTCCGCCTCCGCCAAGGGCCGCACGGCCTTCTGGATCGGTCCGGACGAATGGTTCCTGATCGATGAGAAGGGTGACACGCTGATGGCCGATTGCGCCGCCTCCGGCGTGGTGCATTCGGCGACCGACATCTCCCACCGCAACACCGCGATCATCGTTTCGGGACCTGCCGCTGCCGACACCCTGAATGCGGCCTGCCCGCTCGACCTCTCGCTCGCCGCCTTCCCGGTGGGGGCTGTGACACGCACGGTGTTCGGCAAGATCGAGATCATACTCTACCGCGTTGAGGAAGAGACCTTCCGCGTCGAATGCTGGCGGTCCTTTGCGGAGTACGCGTTCGGCATGCTCGCCGAGGGCGCGGAGGATGCTTCGCTCTGAGGGGCGGGTGCTTTGAGAGATTTGAGGAGGCCGGGGTGACCCGGCCTTTTTTTGCGGAACACGACACCCTGCCTGGTCGCGGTTGCAAATGCCTCCTGTCACCTCCGCACTCTGCATCGTAAAGGCTCGCAATCTCTGTCGGTCCATGATAGGTTACATGTAACCCGATCAAGGTTGTGAAAACAATGATGCGAAGCAGATGGAGCCTGTCATGTCCTCTATCGCCAAACCCAAGCCATCCCGCCTGAAGGTGAGCGAGCATCGCGCGCGCCTGCGGTCGCAAGGTTTACGCCCGATCCAGATCTGGGTGCCAGACGTCCGTGCGCCGGCGTTCAAGGCGGAAGCGCATCGTCAGTCACTTGCAGTTGCAACGAGCGCTCATGCGCTGAGCGATCAGTCATTCATCGATGCGGCCTCCGCCATCGACTTCGAAGATGGTGAAGGTGCGTGAGACGCGGCGACATATGGACGGTCTCCGGCGGCAAGGACTATGCGGGAGAGCCCCGCCCCGTTGTCGTGGTGCAGGATGAGGCGTTTGACGCCACGGATTCCATCACCATCTGCGCCTTCACCACAGATGAAACAGACGCACCGCTATTTCGGCTGCCGGTGACGCCGAATGAAAGAAACGGGTTGCATACGCCTTGCCACCTCATGGTGGACAAGATCACGACAGTTCCGAAGTCCAAGATCGGAACAAAAGTCGGACGGTTGGATGACGCCGATATCCTGCGGCTCAATCAGGCTGTTCTTGTCTTTCTCGGTCTCGCAGGTTCGCCAAGAGCGAAAAGCTAGATACCGCAACTGCCTTCATGATCGACGGGAATCATCCTTTTGATCGCGACATTTTTTATGAGTGGTGTCACCCCGCAACTCTGTTGCGTTCAGGCAACTGGGTCTCCCACACCGCCCATTTGACCCAAACCCTCACATGAGCGGGCCTGGCGGCAAAAACTTTCTCGAATGACTTCGGTACGATCCGACACCATGGCGTTGCTTCCCCCTATCGGATCCGGCTAGACCCCTTCCGGTCGATCCTTCGGGTCGAACTGCGAAATGGTGATCCAGTTGGCCGTCAGCGCCGGCTTGCGCTCGTCCTCGATCTCGACCGTGACCTCATAGGTGTTCATCAGCATGCCGGCGCCGCGAAAGCGGGCTTCGGCGAGCTTGAAGGAGCCGCGAATGCGCTTGCCTGTGCGCACGGGTGACATGAAGCGGACTTTCTCGAAGCCGTAGTTGATGCCCATCGTCTGTTCGCGGATCTTTGGCAGGCAGTTGTAGTTCATGGCAGAGAGCAAGGAGAGCGTCAAAAAGCCGTGGGCGATCGTGCCGCCAAAGGGCGTTTCTGCTGCTGCGCGCACGGGGTCGGTGTGGATGAACTGGTGGTCCATGGTGGCGCCTGCAAAGGCATCGATCATCCGCTGGTCGACGGTGATCCAGTCGGACACGCCGACGATGGTTCCAACGAGGCCCGGCACGTCCCTGAGCGAAATCTCCTGCGGCATGAAATCAACCTGATCTTTGAACGATTGCAGTCAGCTATAACCGCTTCTCAACAAGCTGAACAGGCGTCAGTTGCTGCAGTGCGAGAAGTCAGGTCCCGACCCAGAACTCGACGCTTCGAGGCGCGAGCGCAAGCTTTGCGCCTTGTTTTCCGGAAAAGGCGTTTTGCCAGTGAAGATTGCGCCCATCCGGAAGTGCGAAGTCGCTTGGCTCCCGTCCACGATTGAAAAGGATGGCGAGGCGAACATTTTTGCCGGTGTCGCGATCATGGGTTTTCAGGATCATCGCGAATGTCGCACGGTCCGGCATCTCCCAGTCAGCCACTGTCATCGGCGTGCCTGCGGATGTCACCCAGTCCACCTCCGCATCGGTGAGGATATCCGTCTCCTGCAAGGCAGTGAAGCGCCGGCGAAACTTCGAGAGAAGGGCCGTATGTTCGATCAGGTCGTCATTTGCACCATCCCAGTCCAGCCATGTCAGCGGGTTGTCCTGGCAATAGGCATTGTTATTGCCCTTCTGGCTGCGGCCAAACTCGTCACCTGCCGTCATCATGATGGTGCCACGGCTGGCAAAGAGCGTGGAGAGCAGCGCCTTGACGTCGGTGACGCGGTTTTGTGCAATCGCCGCATTGTCCGTGTCCCCTTCCACACCATTGTTCCAGGAATGGTTTTCGTTATGGCCGTCGCGATTGTCTTCGCCGTTGGCCTCGTTGTGCTTGTGCTGATGGGAAACGAGGTCAAACAGGGAAAAACCGTCATGAGCGGCAATGAAGTTGACGCTGCGGGTCTTGCCGTAACCCGTCGGAGCGAAAAGATCCGATGATCCCGCAAGTGCCGTTGCAAGATCTCCGGTCGTTCCAGCGTCGCCGCGCCAATGACGACGGAAGGTATCACGGGCGCGGTCGTTCCATTCCAGAAACGGGGACGGAAAACGTCCGAGCTGATAGCCGCCGGGACCGATATCCCAAGGCTCGGCGATCATGATCCGGTCTTTGAGGAGATCATCATCGAGTATGGCTCTCAGTGTCGGCGCATCGGGATGGAAGCCGTTCCAGTGTCGTCCAAGGACTGGTGCAAGGTCGAAGCGGAAACCATCGATACCGGCATTTTGGACGAAGTGGCGAAGCGTATCGACAATCAGCCGGCGGATATAGGGATGGTCGCAGGCGAGCGTGTTGCCACAGCCCGTATCGTTGACCAGCGTACCGGGATCATCGGTGACATGCCGGAAGAGAGAACGGTTGTCGATACCCCGCAGTGAAAGCGTTGTGCCATGAACATCGCTTTCGCCCGTGTGGTTGAAGACGAGGTCGAGGATGACCCCGATGCCTTCGGCGTGCAGGGCGGCGACTGTCTCACGAAGCTCGCGGATACCTCCGGGCACAATGCGTGGATCAAGCGCCATCATGGCCACCGGGTTATAACCCCAGCTGTTGGTGAGACCCAAAGGCGGCAGGTGGCGTTCGTCAATCCAGGCCGTGATCGGCATCAATTCGACAGCGTCGACACCAATGCGTTTCAGATGTCTGATGATTGCCGGATGGGCAAGCGCTGCCAAAGTGCCGCGCTCTGTCTCCGGCACATCCGGATGCTGCATGGTCAGCGCCTTGACATTGACCTCATAGATCAACCCGCCCGGCGCGAAATGCGGTTTTCCGAGTGTGACGGGCTGATGGGTGCGCAGGATGGTTTTCGGCATTAGATCGGCCGTGTCGACGCCGAAATGCCCCAGCGCCGGATGGTAGCGGAAGGGACGATCGACTTCCGTGGCATAGGGATCCACAAGGAGCTTGGTCGGATCGTACCAATGGCCTTCTGTCGGATTATAGGGTCCGTGGATGCGAAAGCCGTAGCGTGCGCCCTCTGTCATTCCATTGACGAGCAGGCGGTGCACGTCATCGGAACCACGTTCCATTTCCAGTCTTGCCAGTTCCTGTTCGCCGTCCTCGTCAAAAAGGCAAAGTTCGACACGACTGGCATGGTACGACCAGATCGAGACATCCGCTCCGTTATCATGGGCGATGGCTCCGAACGATGGCTTCAACATGGGGCGGCCTCGATCTAGCGGGGATCCAGTGGCTGTTTCTATTGCGACGTCGTGGGAATGGCCGGACGAAATTTTCTCCGTCCGTCTTGTCCGCACATTCAGGTAATGACCGTGGGCTCGTTCATGCCTGTGAATTTCCGGATCTCGGCAATCGTTTCGGCAGCCCCTATCAGATCTTCCAGTGCCTTCTGGGTTTCGATCTGATGCTTGGCCGCATCTGCTTCATAGCGCTCGACATAAAGGCGCAGGGTAGCGCCGGATGTGCCGGTGCCCGAGAGGCGGAAGACGATCCGGCTTCCACCTTGGAAGAGGATGCGGATGCCCTGGTTCCTGGAAACGGATTGATCGACCGGATCAAGGTAAGAAAAGTCATCGGCTTCCGAGACGATCAGGCTACCGATCTGTGTGCCGGGAAGGGTCGAGAGCTTGTTCCGTAAGGCCGACACCAGCGCATTGGCCTGATCGGTATCCACACCTTCATAGTCATGGCGGGAATAATAGTTGCGGCCATATTCCGCCCAATGCTTGAGGATGATGTCCTTCACACCTTCCTTGCGAGCGGCAATGATGTTGAGCCAGAAAAGGACTGCCCAAAGCCCGTCCTTTTCCCGAACATGGGCCGAGCCCGTGCCAAAGCTCTCTTCGCCGCAAACCGTCACCTTGTCGGCATCCATCAGATTGCCGAAGAACTTCCAGCCGGTTGGTGTTTCGTACATGCCGATACCAAGCTTTTCTGCAACGCGGTCCGCTGCGGCACTCGTCGGCATGGAGCGGGCAATGCCCGCTATTCCTTTGGCGTAACCCGGCGCACAGGTCGCATTGGCGGCGATGACCGCCAGACTGTCCGAGGGGGTCACGAACATACCCTTGCCGACAATCATGTTCCGATCGCCGTCGCCATCGGATGCCGCGCCAAAGTCTGGGCCATCCACGCTCATGACGTCGTCATAGAGTTCCTTGGCGTGCACTAGGTTCGGGTCCGGATGGTGGTGGCCGAAGTCGGGCAGGGGGATTTCGTTGCGCACGGAGCCGGCGGGTGCGCCGAGGCGCTTTTCCAGGATCTCGACCGCATAGGGGCCGGTGACGGCGCTCATGCTGTCGATCACCACGCGGAAGCCGCTTGCGATCAGGGCACGGATGGCAGGGAAATCGAAAAGCGTTTCCATGAGGTCGGCATAATCCGTGACCGGGTCGATCACCTCAACGGTCATTCCGGCGAGATCGAAGCTGCCCACCGTGTCGAGGTCGATGTCTGCGACGTCGGCGATCTTGTAGCTGTCGATGACCTTGGTGCGGGCAAAGATCGCGTCGGTGATCTTCTCCGGGGCCGGTCCGCCATTGCCGATATTGTACTTGATGCCGAAGTCTTCGGTCGGCCCGCCGGGATTGTGGCTCGCCGAAAGCACGATGCCACCAAAGGCACCGTATTTGCGGATGACATGCGAGGCGGCGGGGGTGGACAGGATGCCGCCCTGACCGACCATGACCTTGCCGAAGCCATTGGCAGCCGCCATCTTCAGCGCCACCTGGATGACTTCGCGATTGTAGTAACGGCCATCGCCGCCAATGACGAGCGTCTTGCCTTCAAAGCCTTCGAGACTGTCGAAAATCGCCTGGATGAAGTTTTCCGCGTAGTTCTCCTGCTGGAACACCGGAACCTTCTTGCGCAGACCGGAGGTACCCGGCATTTGGTCCGCATAGGGTTTCGTTGCGACGGTCGAGATCATGGCTTATTGGCCTTTCTGAGCGAGGCGTTGATAAAGATCGACATAGGCTGCGGCACTGCGGGTCCAGGAGACGTCGGATTTCATGCCCTGCTTCTGCATGCGGGTCCAGGTCTTGCGATCATTGAAGAGCCGCAGTGTTCGTCGGATGGCACGGCGCAACTGTTCGGCAGTGACCGGTTGAAACTGTAGGCCCGTTGCCGCTCCGGCCGCCAATGCTGCGCCATTGGCATCAATCACCGTGTCCGCCAGCCCGCCGGTGCGGGCAACAAGTGGAATGCAGCCATAGCGGAGGGCATAAAGCTGCGTCAGGCCGCAGGGTTCGAAGCGGGATGGCACCAGAATGACATCGCTCCCGGCCTGCATGAGGTGTGACAGGGCTTCGTCATAGGCAATCGACATGCCCACCCGGCCCCGATGCCTGTCTGCCCCGGTGAGAAGGGCTGTCTCGAGAGCACTGTCGCCCGACCCGAGAATCACGAGCTTGGCCCCGGTTGCCACAACGTCATCCATGATCTCGGCAAGGAGATCCATTCCCTTTTGCCAGGTCAGGCGGGAGATCACGCAGAAGATCGGCTGGTCGTCCTCGTCCAGTTCGAAGCGCTTGGTCAAGGCCGCACGGTTGGCTGCCCGCTTTTTCAGGCTGCCGGCTCCGTAGTTTGATGCCAGAAGCTTGTCTGTCTCCGGGTTCCACACATCGATATCAATGCCATTGACGATGCCAAAAAGATCGGCTGTGCGGCTGCTGATCAGCCCGTCCAGTCCCATGCCGAATTCCGGTGTGAGGATTTCTTCGGCATAGGATGGGCTGACGGTTGAAACGGCATGGGCAGTGACAATGCCGCCTTTGAGATAGCTGATCGTTCCATAGTATTCGAGCGCCTCGCCATAGGCATGGGCGGGCAGGCCGAGTGAAGGAAAGATAGCAGCGGAAAACTGGCCCTGAAAGGCGATGTTATGGATCGTGATCAGGCTCGGTTTTTCCGGGGCATCGGCATAACGCATGAAGACCGGGACAAGCGCTGCCTGCCAGTCATGGACATGCACCAGATCCGGTTCCCAATGGGCAAGTGCGCCAGCCGCGATTTCTGCGCCCGCCTTGGCAAGCACGGCAAAGCGTTTCCAGTTGTCTGCATAGTCCCTGGCGCTTCCATCAAGGTAGGGCCCGCCAGAGCGCTGGTACAGAGGCGGTGAATCGAGGATGAGAAGGTCCAGCCCCTGATGCTTGGCATGCAGGAGGGTTGCATGCTCGCCCAGCAGATCTGGAAACTCCATCAGTTTCTTCGGTGCCTTGACCGTCTTCATCACCGCTGGGTAGCCGGGGATCAGCGTTCGCGTCTCGCAACCGAGACCCGCCAGCGCCAAAGGAAGGGCGCCGGCGACGTCGGCCAGGCCGCCTGTCTTGATCAGGGGATAAAGCTCGGAGGCGACCGAAAGGATTTTCATGGAGTGGTTCAACCCAGGTTGTCGATCATCTTCTGTGTGATCAGGCAGATCCCGTTTTCACTTCGGCGGAAACGCTTGGCATCCATTTCCGGGTCTTCTCCAACGATCAAGCCTTCGGGGATCACGACTCCATGATCTATCACGACATTCGTGAGACGCGCATGACGACCGATCTGGACCTTGGGCAAGATCACAGCCCCTTCGAGACGGGAATAGGAATTGGCACGAACGCCTGTGAAAAGGAGGCTCTTGTAGAGTGACGAGCCTGAAATAATGCAGTCCCCGGAAACCAGCGAGGAAATAGCCGAACCCCTTCGTCCTTCGTCATCATGGACGAATTTGGCCGGCGGCGTGATTTCGGAATAGGTCCAGATGGGCCAGGACTTGTCGTAGAGATCGAGTTCCGGAACCACGTCGGTAAGGTCGATGTTGGCCTGCCAATAGGCGTCGATCGTGCCCACATCGCGCCAGTAGGGTGTCTTCTCGAAATCGGAGCGGACGCAGGACTGGGCGAAGCGATGGGCGACGGCCTTTCCTGTCTTGACCAGGTAGGGGATGATATCCTTGCCGAAGTCGCGGCTGGAATTCGGGTCGTTGGCGTCACGCCGCAGGAGATCCATCAAGAGCTTGGTGTGGAAGACATAGATGCCCATGGATGCAAGGGCGAAGTCTTCATTGCCTGGAATGCCCGGAGGATCGGCCGGCTTTTCCACGAAGTCGATAATGCGGTCAGTCTCATCCACATGCATGACACCGAAGCCCGTGGCTTCCATGCGCGGCACTTCGAGGCAGCCGATGGTCACGTCTGCGCCCGAGTTGACGTGCTGGCGCAGCATCTGCTCGTAGTCCATCTTGTAGATGTGGTCGCCGGCAAGGATCACCATGTATTCGGGTCCGTAGGACTCGATGATGTCGATGTTCTGGAAGACGGCGTCGGCGGTTCCCTCATACCATTGCGTTTCCGATACGCGCTGGGAAGCAGGCAGGATGTCGAAGCTTTCATTGCGCTCGGGGCGGAAGAAGTTCCAGCCGAGCTGCAGGTGTCTGATCAGCGAGTGGGCCTTGTACTGGGTGGCGACCCCGATGCGACGGATGCCGGAGTTCAGGGCGTTTGACAGGGCAAAATCGATGATGCGGGCCTTGCCGCCAAAATAGACGGCCGGTTTTGCACGACGGTCGGTGAGTTCCTTGAGGCGGCTGCCGCGACCGCCGGCGAGCACATAGGCCATAGCATCACGGGCCAATGTTTTGTTTTTTGTTGGTGTCATTTTTTCCTCCCCGTCAATGGTCCAATTCAAGCATGATCACGGCGAGAGGCGGTAGGGTAATCTGTGCTTTTGCCCAGTCACCGTCGGCGTTCAGGGCCTCCACCCTGCCGCCGTTGCCCTTGCCGCTGCCTCCGTAGATTTCAGCATCGGTATTGAGTATTTCGCGCCAGCGTCCGGCATGCGGAAGCGGCAGTTGGTAGCTTTCATGATAAACCGGTGTGAGGTTCGCAATCACGGCGATCGGCCTTGCATCTGGCGCCTTTCTCAGGAAGGCGAAAACCGAGTTTTCCTGGTCATTGCTGACGATCCACTCAAATCCTTCGCCTTCGCAATCGCGGGCATGGAGCGCTGCCTTTGCTCGATAGGTCGAGTTCAGATCCCGGATCAGGCGGCGCATGCCTTCATGCGGATGATACTGGAGAAGGTTCCAGTCGAGCGAGCGAGCCTCGCTCCATTCGCTCCATTGGGCAAATTCCTGCCCCATGAACAGAAGCTTCTTGCCCGGATGGCCCCACATGAAGCCGTAATAGGCGCGCAGATTGGCAAATTTCTGCCAGTCATCGCCGGGCATTTTGGCGATCATCGAGCCTTTGCCATGGACGACTTCGTCATGGGAAATTGGCAGCACGAAGTTTTCCGAGAAGGCGTAGAGAAGCCCGAACGTGATCTCCTGATGGTGGTATTTGCGATGCACAGGGTCGCGAGCGAAATAGCTCAGCGTGTCATGCATGAAGCCCATGTTCCACTTGAAGCCGAAGCCGAGCCCGCCTTCATGCACCGGCTGCGACACCTTCGGCCAAGAGGTCGATTCTTCGGCAATGGTCATGATACCCGGATGGCTGCCATAGGCATGGCGGTTCATTTCCTGAAGGAAACGGACCGACTCCAGGTTCTCCCGCCCGCCATATTCATTGGGCACCCATTCGCCTTCTTTGCGCGAATAATCGAGATAAAGCATGGAGGCGACGGCATCGACCCTAAGCCCGTCCAGATGAAACTTCTCAGCCCAATAGAGGGCATTGTTCACGAGATAGGAGAAGACTTCGACGCGACCAAAATTATAGATCGCGGTGTTCCAGTCGGGGTGAAAGCCCTGGCGCGGATCTTCATGTTCGTAAAGCGCGGTGCCGTCAAAATGCCGAAGGCCATGGGCATCTGTCGGGAAGTGTGCGGGGACCCAGTCGAGAATGACGCCAAGGCCGACCTTGTGGCAGCCGTTGACAAAGCGGGCAAAGCCTTCCGGCTCGCCAAAGCGGGCGGACGGGGCATAAAGACCCGTGGTCTGGTATCCCCAGGAGGGGTCATAGGGATGCTCGGTGATCGGCAGAAATTCAATATGGGTAAAGCCCATGTCGACGCAGTAGGGGATAAGGCGCTCGGCCAGTTCATCCCAGCTCAGCATCGAGCCGTCGTCGCGAAGCTGCCAGGATCCGGCATGGACCTCGTAGATCGAAATCGGCTGTCGTCTTTGGTCGACGCTCGCCCAATGCTTGCGATGGGCCTCGTCCTCCCAATCCTGCACCAGTTCTGGTGCTGTTACCGAAGCGTTTTTCGGGCGAAGCTCAGCGCGTCTGGCAAATGGGTCAGCCTTCAGGGGCAGAACCTCGCCATTCTTGCCGATGATCTCGAACTTGTAGGCTGAACCGGCCCTCACATCCGGGGCAAAGATCTCCCAGATCCCGCTGTCACGCCTCAGACGCATCACATGACGGCGGCCATCCCAGTCGTTGAAGTCACCCACCACCGAAACACGGCGCGCATTCGGCGCCCAGACGGCGAAGTGAAAACCCTCGACGCCCTGATGTTTCATCGGATGGGCGCCCATCTTGTCGAAGAGGCGCAGATGCGAGCCTTCGCGGACAAAATAGTCGTCCATCGGCCCCAGCACCGGCCAGAAGCTGTAAGGGTCGGTGACCATCCACTCCACATCGCCTCTGGTTGCGCGGTAGCGGACAGGCTGGGGATCCTTCACCTTGATCTGGCCGGCAAAAAAGCCGGCTGGGTGCAACAGATCAAGCTCGCCAACGGCTGAGCCCGTCAGGGTCATTACCGTGACAGTTTCGGCACCGGGCACAAAGCAGCGGGCTACATGCGTGTCTACCAGTTTGTGGACGCCGAGAACGGAAAAGGGATCGCTGTGATTGCCTTGCAGAATGGCGTCTATTTCGCCTTGAGGGGGCGCTACCGGTGCGGTCGTCCCACCATCGTTGTAAGGCGATTTGGCCATCAAGCTCTCCAGATGTCGCTATTGTACTGACGAATAGTCCTGTCTGAAGAAAACCAGCCCATGCGCGCAGTGTTCCGGATTGTTTTCGAATACCAGCTGCTGCTATCGGTCCAGATGGCGTCCACGTCGCGTTGGGCCTGGGCATAGGCATCGAAGTCTGCAGCCACCATGAACCAGTCATGATTGTAAAGGCCATCCATCAGGCCAGCATAGCGGTCGCGGTCGTCGGGGGAGAACACGCCGGTCGCAATCGCCGACAGTGCCTGGGACAGCTCGCGGGATGCTTCGATCGCTGCGCGCGGATTGTGGCCCTGGGCGCGAACCTTGCCGACTTCCTCTGCAGTCATCCCGAATATCACAATGTTCTCCTCGCCCACATGATCGCGCATCTCGACATTGGCACCGTCGAGCGTTCCAATGGTCAATGCACCATTCAACGCGAATTTCATGTTGCCGGTTCCCGAAGCTTCCATGCCCGCTGTCGAGATCTGCTCGGAAAGATCTGCGGCGGGAACCATGACTTCGGCGAGTGAGACGTTGTAATTCGGAACGAAAACCACCTTCAGCAAGCCACGCACCGAGGGATCATTGTTGATTACACGGGCGACGTCATTGGCGAGTTTGATGATCAGCTTTGCGTTGTGATAGCTCGGTGCTGCCTTGCCGGCGAAGAGCTTTACACGCGGCACCCAGTCGCGTTCCGGATGGGAGCGCATCTGGTCAAACAAGGCGACCGTCTCGATGATGTTGAGGAGCTGGCGCTTGTATTCGTGAATGCGCTTGATCTGGATATCAAACATGGCATTCGGATCGAGGCGAATCCCCATACGGCTTGCAACAAGGCTGGCAAGACGCTCCTTGTTCGCCCGCTTCACCGCCGCAAACTTCTGCTGGAAGGCAGCGTCATCGGCAAAAGCGTCGAGAGCCGTCAGCTTGCTGGCATCATCTAGGAAAGCGTCACCGATCGCTTCCTTGATCAGACCGGTGAGACCGGGATTGCACTGCATCAGCCAGCGACGCGGAGTTATGCCGTTGGTCTTGTTGTTGATCCTCGAAGGATAGAGCTTGTGGAGATCTGCAAATACCGTCTCCTTCATGAGCTCTGTGTGAAGCGCCGATACGCCGTTGATCGAATGGGAGCCGATAAAGGCAAGGTTACCCATGCGCACGCGTCGCTCCCCTGTTTCATCGATCAGGGAGATATGGCGGATTTCCTGGTCGCTCATGATCCGTGTCTTGCGGGCATCGCGCAGGATTTTGGCGTTGATCTCATAGACGAGCTGCATGTGGCGCGGCAAAAGGCGTTCAAACAGCGGAACCGGCCAGCTTTCCAGGGCTTCGGGCAGAAGCGTGTGATTGGTGTAGGAGAAGGTCTTCCAGGTGATCTCCCAGGCTTCTTCAAAGTCGACGCCGTGAACATCGACCAGCAGACGCATCAGTTCTGCGACGGAGACGGCCGGGTGGGTATCGTTGAGCTGGATTGCGACCTTTTCCGGCAGCTGTGCCAGCGTATTGCCCTGTTGCAGATGGCGTCTGAGAATGTCCTGCAGCGAAGCGGAACAGAAGAAATACTCCTGGCGCAAACGCAATTCCTGGCCGGCGGGCGTCGCATCGGCAGGATAGAGGACGCGGGTCAGGCTTTCGGCCTTGTTGCTTTCGCGCAGTGCGCCGATGTGGTCACCCGCATTGAAGGCATCAAGCAGGATCGGGTCGATCGGCTGTGCCGACCATAGTCGCAAAGTGTTGACGCGCTCGCCGCGCCAGCCGACGGAAGGTGTGTCATAAGCGGTCGCGATCACGCGCTCGCTCTGCTTCCACACATAACGCAGTTTTTCGTCCTGACCCAGCAGTGTGTCGACATGCCCCCCAAAGCCGACTTCGTAGGAGCTTTCGCGACGCTCGAATTCCCAGGGATTGCCATGGGCGAGCCAGGTTTCCGGTAGTTCAACCTGCCAGCCATCGGCCATCTGCTGGCGGAAGAGCCCGTGGACATACCGGATGCCATAACCATAGGCCGGAATGTTGACGGTCGCCATGCTTTCCATGAAACAGGCTGCCAGACGACCGAGGCCGCCATTGCCAAGGGCGGCATCCGGTTCAAGTGCTGCGATGATGTCAAGGTCGACACTGAGACTGTCCAGCGCTGCCCGCACATCATCCATCAGACCGAGATTGGACAATGCGTCCCGCATCAGGCGACCGATCAGAAATTCCAGAGAGAGGTAGTAAACCCGTTTGCCGTTCTCTTGATAGGTGCCGCGGGTGGATTCCATCCAGCGGTCGATGATGCGGTCCCGAACCGTCAGGATCGTTGCCGTGAGCCAGTCATGGGGGGTTGCGACCTTGGCATCCTTGCCAATGCTATAGGTCAGCTTATCCATGATCTCGGCTGCCAGAACTTCGGGACTCGAGGCTCCTCGCTTTGGAAGAGGAAGGTCTGCGGAGTGGGGAGTCTTAATCATGATGCCGCCTGAAATTGTCTTGTCGTCCTCGGGATCCATGATCAATTCTGTTTTTATGTACCCCGTTGCGATGCAGTGTACGCATTGAGATGTAATGGTTGCAACCGCTTAAATGCAACTTTGACAAAGCGCGACGCAGGTCTGGTATTCGGAAACAAACGGTTGACATTCAACACATTCTAATACGTGCGAATCTTAATGAAAAAGCCGCACGGAACAACTCCCGTGCGGCTTAACGCAATGGCGATCTTTCGCCCATTCTGAACGGGACATGTCAGTTCGTTAGCCGAACGGTCGCTTCGGAAGCTTTCTGTCCGATATCCTTGAATGCGGCCACGAGTTCGGCAGCGTTGTTGGCATCGTAGTAATTGCTGGTTTTCGTTGCGCACTGTTTCAGCAGATTTCTTCCGCGATCCGGTGCCATGAAAGCAACAGTGAAAACCTCCACATTGTTGAGCTTGGCTTCGTCACAGGTCGCAAGTGTCTCCGTGTCGGCGATCTGCTGGTTGTTGTCGCCATCGGTCATGAACACAATGAACCTGCCGGGATTTGTCTGGCCATTCATGTTCTTATGGGCTGCGTACTCCGAAGCGTCCGATATATCCCTGTAGGCCCTTGCCATTGCGTCAGAGGAATCGGTGCCGCCGCTGGCGGGCAGAGCCTGTACATACTCCATCGCCTTTTTCGTACCCCATTCCAGCTTGGTCGGCTGTTGCATGGATGAGTGGTAGGAAATCGCTGCCGTACGGACGAGTTTTTTCTGAGGATCCGCTTCGTTGAGTACATCAACAAGGTTTGCAACAGCGAGCTTCAGCGCCTCCATCTTGGTGACGTAGTTTGTGACCGTTCTGTCACAGTAGCGAGCAACCCAGCGATTGCCGCGCCAATCCCATCCACAATGCTCGCTGATCGTCTTGGTCGGTTCCGCTTCGTTCACCTGCTCAGTGTCCCAGGCCATGGAGCCGGAACGGTCCAGAACAAGGAACATGGAAAGAGCATTCTTGCTTTCGGTGGTGCTTTGTGCGGTGCTGCTGACGCTGATCGGGGCCGTCTTCCAGCCGAGCAAGCGCGTCAGTCCGGTCAGTTCGACATTGTAGCGTCCAGAGATCGTCACCTCGAACGTCTTTGATGCTCCTTCGTCCTTGATCTTCTGCGCCGTACTGATCGCGGTATCCTTGAGTTCTTCCCCCGCATCAGTACCGCCTTTTTCGTTGTTCTCAAGGTCGGCGTTGTTCGGCGTGATGACGTTCTTGAACTGGGAAGCCATGAAGTCCTTGGCCATTTCGATGGCTTTTTGCTCGCTTATGCCGTCGCTTGCCATGGCTGATGCGGCTGCCATGGCGGCCGCGTCGGCCGAGTCCTGCAGGGCAGACCGGAGATTCACCATCCTGTTCAGATCCATGGCCACACCGGCTGTGGCAAACACCACCGGAATGAGGATTGCGCTCATTACTCCGAAGTTGCCGCCACGATCCTTCATCAGGCGCTTCAGAAGTGGCTTCTGTCTCTTTGTGTCAGTCATCATGTCCATCCAAAGGCAGGTTTCATGCCCGGTATAGACCCAACGACTTTCATTCGATTTAACTGAAATGGTAAAACTTTACCCACCGGCACACTGGCTGACTTCTATTCGAAAATAATCACATTCAGAGTGATTAACTTCGGCAGCCCCGGGCTCAAGGCTTGATCGGGATGACATCCACAGCCTGAGAGGTTGCATGATTGCCGTAGCTTTTCAAGACGCCGATGACGGGTGCGACATCGGCATAGTCACGTCCGTAGGCAACTACGATATGATCGGTTCCGGCAGGAATATTGTTGGTAGGGTCAAGTTCAATCCAGCCGACCGTCTTTCCGCACCATATCCGTACCCAGGCGTGCATCGCATCGGCACCCTCAAGTCTTTCCTTGCCGGGCGGCGGAATGGTGCGCAGGAAGCCCGAGACGTAGCCCGCCGGTATTCCAAGGCTGCGCAAGGCCAGGATCATGACATGCGAAAAGTCCTGGCAAACGCCCGATTTCAATTCGAAAGCTTCGGCGGGAGTGGTGTCGACGGTTGTCGTGTCCGTATCGTATTTGAAATCCTTGTGGATCTGTCGGCAAAGTGCTTCTGCGATCTGCCTGACTGTCATGCTGGGTCTGATCACATCGCGGGCGTAGTCTGCGATTGCCGAAACTGGGGTTAGACGCGGGCTTGGGCTGACATAGTGATGCGGTGATTCCGGTTCCAGCGACCAGGTCTGGGCAAGCTCCTGCGGCAGGCTTTCAAGAAGCGGCGAAAAATCCGCCTGTACAGGTTGGCCTTGCACCTGGACCCGTGCCTGCATCCTGATGTCGAGCCGCTCATGCGGTGCTCTCAAAATCGCATGGCTCGCCGGATGGCGGAAGAAATCGATGAAGTTGGCGCGTTCATCCGGTTCCGGAGATATGGTGATCGCGCCTGCGATCAGGCGCTGTCGTCCTTCAACGGAAAGGGGCAGAAGACGCAGGGTATGGTGCGCGCCGGAAGCCGGCACCTCATACGCATAGCCGATATGCAGGTTCACATCATAAAGCATGGTCACCCGAGATAAGTTCGCGCCAGGATGTCCGAAAACTTCTCCAGATCTCGCTCCAGGCTTTCATAGATGTTTTTTGTCATGGTCTCGGGCGTCATCACGGCAAGACCGGAATGAAGGCGAACGGCTTCGCGCAGCAGCAGCGACATCTGGCCATTGATCTTGGCGTTGGGCAATTGCTCGACCTCGATACGGATCTCGTCGAGCTGGAACAGGATCGATCGCGGATTGAGCGGATCGAGGGCCAGCAGGTCTGTGACCGTCAAGCCCGCCGTGTTGACATTATAGCGCCGACGATGGGTCATGACGTTATCGCCGATTTCCAGCAGCATATCGAGCGCACCATCCGGCGTCTCCGCTTCCGTCAGATGGCCGAGCAATCGTGTCATGTGCAGGCCGCGTTCCAGAAGGCGTCCGATCGTGAGGAAGCGCCAGCCGGTGAAGCGGTACATGTTTTCATGCACCAGACCAGCAAAGCCCGCGAGCTTGCGCAGGAGGATCGTCATGGCATGGGCGGCATCGTCACCGGGCTTCACGCGCTCATGGAACCGCCTTGCCGTCTTCGAAAGGTCATTCAGTGCCAGCCATCCGTCGGGCGAAAAACGGTCGCGGATGTTGCTTGCCGAATAAACGGCGCTGTCGATGTTGCGCAGCAGGCTTTCGGGCACGCCTGTCGTGGTATCAACGTCGATCAGCGAGAGATATTCGGTGACATTCGCCAGCAGCGGCTGGTCCCGATTTGCTGACTCCGCATAACGCGCATGCCAGGCTCGCAGTATACGCAAAACACCTTCCGCCCGCTCGATATAGCGACCCAGCCAGAACAGATTGTCGGCAGCTCGGCTCGGCAGGCTGCCCGGCATGTTGCGGGTGAAGCTTTCTTCCGTTGGCAGCAGCGAGGTGCGGTCGACCGGCTTGTCGGAGACGATCCAGACATCAGCGGCACTGCCGCCCGATTGCATGGCAATGGCCGAGACATCAGACCCGCTGCCGATCCGGGCAAAGCCGCCCGGCATGATCTGCCAGCCGTTTTTCGTTCGGGCAGCGAAGACGCGAAGGCTCATCGGGCGTGGCACCAACTTGCCGTCTACCATGGCCGGTGTCGTCGAGAGGGTGACAACTTCCTGGCCGACAAGATTGCCTGCCTGTCTTTCCAGCCACTCGGCTGCGCTGATACCCTTTTCGCTCTTGTAGCGTGAACCAAGGATCGAGCGGCCGTTATCGTCAAAGAAGGGCATTCCGGTGAAGGCAGGGCCGACGACCATGCGGTCCAGATTGCGAGCGACATGATCGCGCTCGCTTTTCTGGCCACACCACCATGTGGCGATCGAGGGAAGTTTCAGATCTTCGCCCGTCATATGCCGACAGATCGTCGGTAAGAAGGCGAGAAGCGCCCTTGTCTCCAGGATGCCTGTGCCAAGCGCATTGACGAAGTTGACCGAGCCGTTGCGCAGCGCATGCACCATCCCGGGTGTGCCGATATGGGATTGCTGATTGAGCTCGAGCGGGTCGGCATAGGTGGCGTCGAGGCGTCGCCAAAGGACACTGATCGGCTTCAGGCCGGCAACGGTGCGGACCATTACCTTGCCATTGACCACCGCCAGGTCCTCGCCCTCGAGCAGCATGATGCCAAGATAGCGCGCAATATAAGCGTGCTCGAAATAGGTTTCGTTGGCCGGACCCGGCGTCAGGATCGCGATGCGACCGTCATTGCTGCGGTTGTAGCTCTGAAGAGCAGAGCGGAATGCCCCGAAGAACGAGGCCAGACGATGGACGTGGGTCTCGGAATAGATATCCGAAAAGGCACGGGCCGTTGCCACCCGGTTTTCCAGAGCGAAACCTGCACCAGAGGGAGCCTGTGTGCGGTCGGCAAGTACCCACCAGTTCCCGTCCGGACCTCGTCCGATTTCGAAGGAACAGAAGTGGAGATAGTGCCCACTTGCCGGCTTGACCCCGACCAGCGGCCTCAGGAATTCCTGGTTTCCAGCGATGAGCGCCGGTGGCAGGAAACCCTGCTCGACCAGTCGGTTTTCGGAATAGATGTCGGCAACCACCTGCTCCAACAGGTTGGCCCGCTGTACCAGCCCTTCAGCCAGAACCTGCCATTCTGCTTCTGAAATCAGGACAGGGATATGCGAAAATGGCCACGCCCGATCTGTGCTGCCGCCCGCGCCATAGGCTCTGTAGAAAACGCCTGCATCGCGCAAATAGCGGTCGGCACGGGCAAAACGTTCATGCAGGTCGTGCTCGGACATCTGGTCAATGGCGGAGACGAAGTGTTGCCATACTGGCCGTACATTGCCTTGCTGGTCCAGCATTTCGTCTGCGGCACCCGGCAAGAGGCGATAGCCGCTGGTGCGGGCTATGGTCTCTTCAGGTTTTGGCGGAGCCTTTTCCGCAGCCGGTGTGTTCGCCATTCTGTCAGATACCCTGGGGTCGTCTCAGGTCCAGTGTGTGCGGAAACTCTGGCGATACGGTTTCGGGCCAAAGCGGATAGGAGCCGGCTGTATGGCCCCATGGCTCGAAACGTGCAAGCCGTCTTGCTTCCGCTTCGTTCCCGTTCACAGGGAAAGTGTCATAATTCCTCCCGCCGGGATGGGCCACGTGGTAGACGCAGCCGCCGATCGAGCGTTTCGACCATGTATCATAGATGTCGAATGTTAGCGGTGTGTTGACGGGCAGAGCCGGGTGCAGACCCGATGCCGGCTGCCATGCCTTGTAGCGGACGCCACCGACCGTCACCCCTGATGTTCCGCTTTTGGAAAGAGGCACACGGCGGCCATTGCAGGCGACGGTGAAGCGCTCCGGATTGGCCGTTTCCAGACGCACCTGCAGCCGCTCGACGGAGCTGTCGACATAACGCACGGTGCCGCCGATTGCGCCTTGTTCGCCCATGACATGCCAGGGTTCCAGCGCCTGACGCAGTTCCAGCTTCGAGCCCTCGTACTCGACTTCGCCGAAGAAGGGGAAGCGGAATTCGAGTTGCGCGGCAAACCATTCCGGCTTGAAGTCGAAGCCATTATCGCGAAGATCCGCCAGAACTTCGAGGAAGTCCTGCCAGATGAAGTGCGGAAGCATGAAGCGATCATGCAGCGCGGTACCCCAGCGGACGAAATTGCCGGTAATCGGATTTTTCCAGAAGCGCGCGATCAACGCCCTGATCAGCAATTGCTGGGCGAGCGACATGCGCGCATTCGGCGGCATTTCAAAGCCCCGGAACTCTACCAGACCAAGGCGTCCTGTGGGGCCGTCAGGCGAAAACAGCTTGTCTATGCAGATTTCCGAGCGGTGGGTGTTGCCGGTGACATCGATCAGCAGGTTGCGGAAGAGGCGATCGACGAGCCAGGGCAGGGGTGGAAGTTCGCCATTCCCCGGCAGGGGGATCTGCGCCATCGCGATTTCCAGCTCATAGAGGCTGTCATGTCGTGCCTCGTCGATACGGGGCGCCTGGCTGGTCGGTCCGATGAACAGGCCGGAGAACATGTAGGACAGCGATGGATGGCGCTGCCAATGCAAGACCAGGCTCTTCAACAGATCCGGGCGCCGCAGGAAGGGGCTGTCATTCGGATTTGCGCCACCGACGACGACATGGTTGCCACCACCGGTTCCGGTGTGGCGACCGTCGATCATGAACTTGTCGGCCCCGAGACGGCAAAGACGGGCCTCCTCATAGATGGCTGTCGTGGTCGCGACACAATCATCCCAGTCATAGGCCGGATGAATGTTCACTTCTATGACGCCCGGATCGGGTGCGACGCGAATGACGTTCAAGCGCTCGTCATGCGGCGGGGTATAGCCTTCGATGTGCACCGGCAGATTGACAGCCTTGGCAGCCCTCTCCGCCGAGGCCACAAGATCGAGATAATCCTCAAGAGCAGCTGTCGGTGGCATGAATACACAGAGCCGGCCATCTCTTGCCTCGACGGATATGGCGGTGCGCACGCGTCCGCCGATTTCCTCGTAAGATTGCCCCATCTGCAGCTGCTGACCGCCATCTGCCTTAAGAGAATGCTCCGGCATGACCCGGCCCTTCTCGGTCGAGAAGTCAGGCAAAGGTGGTTTCTCGACAGTCGGATCGACGGGGTTGATATAGGGGTACCATGAGGGCGACACGTAGGGCAGAGAGTTGAGCGGTAGCCGGAAGCCGACCGGACTGTCGCCAGGCACCAGATAAAGCCGTCCGCGACGGGTGCGCCATTTTTCACTAACCCAGATGCGACCGGAGGCACGGCCCTGCCACGCCTGAACCGGGAGCACATAGCCCGCCGGATTTGTCAGGCCATTGCCGAACACCTTGGCGATGCGGCTGCGTTCTTCGGGATCTTTCAGCTTGGAATTGGAAGGATCGACATTTTCCGGCAGGTTGGCCTCCTTGACGATCCATTCTGCCGGATCCTCATAGGCGGGGGCCACATTGTCCGTCGACAGGTCAAGCTCGATCGCAATTGCAGCCAGGAGCTTCTCTGCATCTTCGTGGGTGATCCGGTAATCTTTGTTTTCGACGGCAACAAGTTCAGGGCTGTTCCACACCGGTAGACCGTCGCGGCGCCAGTATAGCGAAAAGGTCCAGCGAGGCAGGCTTTCGCCGGGATACCACTTGCCCTGGCCATAATGGAGGAAACCGCCCGGCGCGAAGCGCTCGCGTAGGCGACGGATCAGATCATCGGCCTTGCTGCGCTTGGTCGGACCAACCGCTGCCGTATTCCATTCGTCCGATTGAAAATCGTCAATGGACACGAAGGTCGGCTCGCCACCCATGGTCAGCCTTACGTCCCGGGCGCGGAGTTCGGCGTCCACCTGATGTCCGAGCGCGTTGAGCGCTTCCCAGCTTTCATCCGAGAATGGCTTGGTGATGCGCGGATGCTCCGCCACGCGCTTCACCTGCATGTCGAAGGTGAATTCTGTGTTTGCGACACCGTAATAGCCACCGGAGATTGGCGCTGCATTCTTGTAGTGGGGTGTGGCGGCCAGCGGGATGTGACTTTCCCCGGTTAACAGACCCGAAGTTGGGTCGAGGCCGATCCAACCTGCGCCCGGAATATAGGCCTCGCACCAGGCGTGGAGGTCGGTGAAATCGACTTCGGTGCCGGATGGACCGTCGAGTGCCTTCAGGTCCGGCGTCAGCTGGATCAGGTAACCCGATACAAAACGGGCAGCGATGCCCAGGCGGCGCAGGATCTGAACGAGCAGCCAACTCGAATCGCGGCAGGAGCCCTTTCCGGAAGTCAGGGTTTCGTCTGGCGTCTGAACACCTGGCTCCATCCGGATGACGTAATTGATATCGCGCTGCAGGCGAGCATTGAGGCCGACAATCATGTCGACTGTTCCCTGACCCGGCGAGCGGTCCAGTGTCTCCATGTAAGCGTCGAGCACCGGCGTTCCGGCTTCAGGCTTGAGATAGATCGCCAGATCGTCCCGGATGTCCTGCGGATAATCGAATGGCCATTTGACCGCTTCTTCTTCCGTAAAAAAGTCGAAGGGGTTGTAGACCGTCATGTCGGCAACGAGATCGACCTCGATCTTGAACTCTGTGACGGGGTCGGGAAAAACGAATCGCGCGAGATAGTTGCCGTAGGGGTCCTGCTGCAGGTTCACGAAGTGGTTCTCAGGCGTGACCTTGAGGGAATGGCTCAAGACCTTCGTCCGGGAGTGAGCGGCGGGCTTCAACCTGATGATCTGGGGGCCGAGCTTGATCGGCTTGTCGTATTTGTAGTGGGTGAGATGATAAATGCTTGCCTTTATTGCCATGCGCGCCGCAGACCCTGTTCGCCCTTGTTGTTCCCGATTGAACGGGTTCAGGCGATCTTGTGCAATGCAGCGGCATAAAGCAAGCAGGCCTGCATGCGTTGCGCTGCAGGCCTGTGATTAGTTGCGGTGGGGTCAACTGCCCCTGGACGGATGATCAAGCGCGACCGAACTCGTCGACGATCCGGATGATGTCGTCCTCGCCGAGATATGAACCGGTCTGGATTTCAATGATTTCCAGCAGGATCTTGCCGGGATTGGCCAGCCGGTGCACTGAACCCTGCGGGATGTAGATCGACTGGTTTTCGTGCAGCACCGTCACCTTGTCATCGATCGTCACTTCAGCCGTGCCATGGACACAGACCCAGTGTTCTGCGCGGTGATGGTGTTTCTGCAGCGACAGTTTCTTGTCGGGGTGGACGAAGAGCCGCTTCACCTGGAAGCGTTCGCCATTGAGGATCGAGGTGTAACCGCCCCAAGGCCTTAGTGAGGTCGGATGGTTTTCCGTAAGATGCGCGGTCTTTTCGCTGGAAGCCAGCAGCTTCACGAGATCGCCGACCTTCTGGCTTTCATCGAGCGGTCCGACATAGACAGCATCTTCCGAGGCGATGACGGCGACACCTTCCATCCCCTGAACGGCGATATGGTCATGCCGCGAGATGACCAGCGAATTGCGGGTGTTGACCAGCGTGGCATTGCCCTTGATGACATTGCCGTTCTCGTCGCCCTCTTCCAGCTTCCAGATAGCATCCCAGCTGCCGAGGTCTGACCAGGTGATGGGCGAGGGAATGACAGCTGCATTCGGTGTCTTTTCCATGATCGCATAGTCGATCGAGATGCTGGGGCTTTTGGAAAAGCCCTCGGCTCCCAGACGCTGGAAATCAAGGTCGCCGGCAGTCTTTTCAACGGCTTCGCGCACAGCGAACAAGACCTCCGGTGCGAGTCCTTCCAGTTCGCGCAGCATCTGGCCTGCCTCGAAGACGAACATTCCAGAGTTCCAGACGTAGTTGCCGCTTTCGAGCATCTTTTCGGCCACGTCCTGCTTCGGCTTTTCAACAAAGCGCTTGACCTTGTGGGCACCCCCGCTCAGGGCATCGCCGATCTCGATGTAGCCATAACCCGTGGCCGGTTCGGTCGGCTTGATGCCGAAGGTGACGATATTGCCGGCGCGTGCGGCCTCGGCCGCCAATTTCACGCAGTTCCGATAGGTCTCGTCCACAACGATCTCGTGGTCGGATGGCAGGATCTGGACCAGGGCTTCCGGACCGAAACGATCAGCGACAATCACGGCGGCTGCCGCAACAGCGGCTGCTGTGTTGCGCGCTTCGGGTTCCAGCACAATGCCTGCGAGTTTGACAGACAGTTCTCGCGCCTGCTCGGCTACGAGAAAGCGGAAATCCTCATTGGTGACGACGAAAGCCTGTTCGTAGATCGTGCTGTCCGACACCCGCTGAAGCGTCTTTTGAAGCAGGGTTTCCTCACCGAGGAAACGGATGAACTGCTTAGCGGCTGCCGTTCTCGACAGGGGCCAAAGCCGCGTTCCCTTGCCTCCAGCCATTACCACCGGCACGATTTTTGTCGTCATCTGTTATTGCCTTCCTTCTTGTCTCGTGGGCGATCAAGGACACCGTCAGCAGTCTGCGCTTCCTGTGAAAGCCAGCTGTCACCCGTCAGTCCGATTTTCCCCGCCGCAAGGACAACGCCTCGCCCGGCGGTTTTGTTACACGGAATGCAATGATTTCCAAGCTTCTGCCGAGATAGATCGATGAAATCGAAAGCCATGCCTCTGATGTTTATGCGGTTGCATGGTGGATGCAGGCTGTGATCAAAGCAGATTGCGCCATATGCCGCGATCAGGGAGACATTTCGTGCAATATTCATCTGCGCTTTTCGATATTCCTGCCACGCCTCTCGTTTCGGTGGAGGGATCAGGCTCCGGCTTTCCGGTCCACCGGATCTTCTGCGTCGGGCGCAATTACGTGGCACATGCCCAGGAAATGGGAAATGAAGTCGATCGCGAAGCGCCATTCTATTTCACCAAGCCGGCAAGCGCGATCGTGCTTTCGGGAGCAACCATTGCCTATCCGCCCGGCACGAAGGACTGCCATCACGAAGTGGAGCTTGTGGTGGCGATGGGTAAGCCCGCTTTCCGGGTTCCCGTCGAAGAGGCTCTCGGATGTGTCTATGGTTATGCCGTCGGAATTGATCTGACACGGCGCGATCTGCAACAGGCTGCCAAGGACAAGCAGCGCCCCTGGGACCTGGGCAAGGCCTTCGAGAATTCGGCCATGATCGGGGCGCTTACGCCAGCAGAGCGTTTCGGTGCTCCTGCCGATCAGGCGATCCGGCTTTCGATCAATGGAACGACGCGTCAGGAAGCGACCTTGCGCGAGCTCGTCTGGTCGGTGCCTGAAATCATCAGCCATTTGTCCCGCTATTACCACCTCCTGCCCGGTGACTTGATCTATACCGGGACACCCGCCGGTGTCGGCCCGATTGCAGAGGGCGACCTGATCGAATGCAGTATCGAGGGTCTTTCGCCGTTTTCGGTCACAATTGGACCTGCCGAATGACGGCCCTGCTCTCACAACTGGCGGGGTAGGGCCGATGGGCGAGGCCCTGCCGGATCGCAGTTGCGGGACATGCACGCTGTGCTGTGTGCTGCCGGACATCGATGAACTCGACAAGCCCGCCAACCATGTCTGCCGCCATTGTATGGTGGATACGGGCTGTCTCGCTTATGCGGATCGGCCGCTGACATGTCGCGATTTCCTGTGTCTGTGGCGAACGGATTCCAGCCTTGAGGATCACTGGCATCCGGAGCGGTCGCATATGATGGTCTATCGGCAGGGGCCGCAGGTCACTGTCCTGGTCGATCCGCGTTTTCCCGAAAGCTGGCAGGCGGAACCCTATCTCGGGACCTTGCGCAGGTGGGCAGAAGTTGCCCGCGAGGACAATGGCTATCTCGTGGTTTTTACTGGAGATCAGGTGCGCGTCATTGACGGACGTTGAATGTCTCCGCCCTGGATTTTGCAGGATTGATTCGGTCTATCGAGCAGGCGGTTCATGGAGAACGTTAAAAGGACTCGCTGTTTCCAGCAAGCCCTTGAAAGAATTCGAATGGTGGGCGTGACAAGGATCGAACTTGTGACCCCTACGATGTCAACGTAGTGCTCTCCCGCTGAGCTACACGCCCATCCGATGGCGGCTTAAGACCACAAAACACTCTTGCCCGTCAATAGGGTATTTCGCGTTTTGTGAAGAGTTTTTTACAGCCTGCCGGAGATGCCTTATGCGGCAAGGAGTTTGTTCACTTCGTCTACGAGATCGCGCAGGTGGAACGGCTTGGAAAGGACCTTCGCATCCTTTGGAGCCTTGGAGTCGGCGTTGAGTGCCACTGCGGCAAAGCCGGTGATAAACATCACCTTCAGGTCCGGATCGAGTTCGGTGGCGCGGCGGGCCAGTTCGATCCCGTCCATTTCCGGCATCACGATGTCGGTGAGGAGAAGGGAGAATGGCTCTTCCCGCAGGCGATCATAGGCGCTTGCGCCATTGTCATAAGAAGAGACCTTGTAGCCTGCCTTTTCCAGGGCTTTGACCAGGAACCGGCGCATGTCGTTGTCATCTTCGGCGAGAAGTATTTTCTGTGTCATGTATGGACCGCTTAACACTCTGTGATGGGGGAAGGCTCGCAGCCCCTCACGTTAGGTTCTCCGAAGTAAATATCCGGTGAACACCATGGATTAGGACTACATACCGCCAGTTTTGGCAGTATGGACTTCGGGACAGGCAACTGGCAACATGATGAGCGAAACAAGTTGTTGACTTGGTAAAGAACGGGCACTGGAGGTGGAATGACGAGCGATTTCGAGCTGTTCGAGGTCCGCGAGCCGGAAGCGCAGTCGATCCCCTTCGTCTATAACTCGCCGCATAGCGGTCGTCGTTATCCCGTTTCTTTTCTCGAGCAATCTCAACTGGATGGCATTTCCATACGGCGCTCTGAAGATCATTTTGTCGATGAGCTGTTCTCTGCGGCACCCCGCATGGGTGCGCCGTTGTTGATGGCACATTTTCCGCGTGCCTATGTGGATGTGAATCGGGAGCCCTATGAGCTCGATCCCCGCATGTTCAGCGAATCACTGCCGTCCTATGCCAACAGCCAGTCACCACGGGTGGTGGGCGGTCTTGGGACCATCCCACGCATCGTTGCTGAAAACATGGAGATTTACGGACGGCGTATTACGCTCGCCGAGGCGATGGAGCGGATTGATCGCTGCTACAAGCCATATCATGTCTGCCTGCGACGGCTGATTGCCCGCACGCATGCGCGTTTCGGATTTGGCGTGTTGATCGATTGCCATTCCATGCCGGGCAATATTCGCGTGGCGGGCAGTGGTGTGCGTCCTGATTTCATCGTCGGGGACCGCTATGGAACCAGTGCGTCAGCCGAATTGTCCCATGCTGCGCTGCAGTTCCTGGAAGAGCTCGGCTTCAACGCGGTGCGCAACAAGCCCTATGCCGGCGGCTTCATTACCGAGCATTACGGTCGTCCGGCGCGAGGTCTGCATGCATTGCAGATCGAGGTGAACCGGTCGCTTTACATTGATGAAGCTAGCTTGCAGAAGCGTCCCGATTTTGACGCGCTCGCCGGTTCCATTTCCATCTTCATGGAGCAGATGGCAGCCTTCGTCGAAGACTATGCCGGCGAAACCGCGCTCGCGGCCGAGTAAACCAAGCCTGGCCATCTCCCTCACACCGCAAACTCATGACCTTGCGTTTGTCCGGCGTCGGGCAAAAAAAACCGCGCTCTGGGCGCGGTTAAGTCTAGGGAGGAAACACCCAAGGAGGGTATTTACAGTCAGAGACTGTAAGTCAGACATTATTTTCGCACTGCACAATTGTCAAGTGGATTTGTCGTATTTTTAGGCGCGCCCAATTTTTGTGCGAAACCAGGGGTGGGCGAATGGAGTCATGGCGACATTCGTGACGCAGCCTGCAGGAGAAGATGGTTTCCTTTGCCGGGAACTGGCACTAAGACGGTCTCATTCGGATACAGAGATGTTGGACCCCTTCATGCGCCCTGATCGTGATTTCTTTTATCGCCTCGCCGATGCGGCCAAAGCTGAAACATTGCCGCGTTTTCGCTCGGGGTTGTCTGTGGTGAACAAGCAGGCAACCGGCTTTGATCCGGTGACAGAGGGGGATCAGGCAGCCGAGGCTGCCATCCGTCAACTGATCGAGGCAGAGTTTCCTCAGCACGGTATCCTGGGTGAGGAGCACGAAAATGTCGGCGTGGATCGCGACCAAGTCTGGGTCATTGACCCTATTGATGGAACGCGAGCCTTCATCTCCGGCGTTCCGGTCTGGGGTACGCTGATCGGTTTCAAGGAACATGGGCGCTCGGTCATGGGGCTCATGGACCAGCCGTTTACGGGTGAGCGCTACTATGCCGATGGTGAACGGGCCTGGTATTCCGGCCCGGATGGGGATCGACAGATCCGGGTTCGCGATTGTGGTGGACTGGAAAACGCCATTCTCTTTACCACGTCACCGCATCTTTTTGCCGGTTGGGAAGTCGGCTGCTACGAAGCCGTCCAGGATCGGGTCAAACTGTTTCGTTATGGCGTGGATTGCTACGCCTATGCGCTTCTGGCTGCCGGTCATGTCGATCTTGTCATCGAAACCATGTTGAAACCCTATGATGTCGGCGCACTTATTCCACTGATCGAGCAGGCGGGTGGCGTGATTACGACCTGGGATGGCGGGCGTCCGGAGAACGGAGGATCGATCATTGCGGCAGGCTCCGCCAAAGTCCATGCCGAGGCAATGGCGCTGCTCAAGGCGTCCTGATCAGTTCGCTTCGGCGATGGAGACGGACGGGCCGGCCTCTTCTATGTCGCCACCGGGAATGAAGGCGTCGAAGGCTGCCAACAACTGGGTGCGGTAGCGATCCTGTTCCTGCAGCAATTCGTGCCGGGCGCCGGGTACCGGCACAAGTTGGCCGGCGCGAAAATACTGCGACAGTCGTTCCTGGTCGACGAACGGTACTATGGGATCATTGCCTGGTGCCACAATGACTGTCGGAACCGTGATCGATGCCAGGTGTCCGGGGCTTCTGATTTCGTTGATGGTCTTCTGGGCCTCGTATAGCCAGCGAGCCGTAGGTGGACCGAGCGATAGCTCCGGGTGCAGTTTCGCGAGGATCTGGTTGCGCGCAAAGCGGACCGGGTCTGTGGTCAGCGGATTGTCTTCAAAGGTTCGCGGCGCCATCTCCCTGGTCAGTTGTATCTTTCCAAAGCCGCTGAACACTGCAAGCGTTGCCAGTCGGCGCACATTGGCCGCTGACATCTGCTGGCCGCTCAGGCCGACGAATGGCGCGGTGAGAACCATGCGCTCGATGCGGTTTGCCAGGCGCGGCGCTGCCTTCAATGCAATGAGGCCGCCGGTGGAGTGAGCCAGAAGGAAAAAGGGCAGACGGGTGTCCGGTAGGACGACCTGTTCAAGGAAGAGCTCGAGATCCTTGATGTAGTGGGAAAAACGGCCGACATGGCCCCTGCGGGGATCGGGCAGCAGGCGACCGGAACCGCCCTGTCCGCGGAAATCGAAGGTGGCGACCCAGAAGCCCCGTTTGGTCAGGTCTGCAATTGTCTCGAAATACTTTTCGATCGCTTCGTTGCGCCCGTGCAGAAGTACGACCGTTCCCTTGGAAATATTGGTCTGGGCGCGAAACACGGCGTAGCGCAACGGCACGTTCTTGTAACCGTTCAGGAAGCCGACAATGGGTTCGCCCGGAATGGGATTGCCGGGGGTCTCATACAGCTTGGCATCCATGGTCTAAGCCTGACGGTGATGATTTCGATCTTTGGCTTTGGGATAAGAGCATGTCCGCAAAAGGTCAAAGAGAAAAGCCGGAACCGCGGATTCGGGCGGGCGGTTCCGGCTGAAGTCACCGGAGGGCAACGGGTGTGCGCTCCAGCTGTCGGTTCTGAGACATCCGACAATCGAGAAGTATCGATGGTTTTGTGAACACCAATTGAACCGCCCGTTCATCTTCAATTCATCTACCGAGAAAGTCAGGATCTTGAATTCTGCAAGACCACTTCCCATCTCAACGATACGGATGCCGCAAGGGTCCGGAACCGCTGGTGGCATTGCCCAAGAGGGATGTCGCCGCGGGCAAGATCAACCGCAACGTCGCTTCCCAGGAGGACAAAATGCGTCACGTCGACTTTTCCCCGCTTTACCGTTCCACCGTCGGTTTCGACCGTCTTTTCACGATGCTGGACAGCCTCGGGCAGCCGGAACAGGCGCAGAGCTACCCGCCCTATAACATCGAGCGCACGGGCGACAATACCTATCGTATCACCATGGCCGTTGCCGGCTTCGATGAAAGCGAGCTTTCCATTGAAGCCCATGCCCATGTGCTGACCGTGAAGGGTGAGAAAACCGAAGAAGACAAGAGTGAACAGACGGAGTTCCTCTATCGCGGTATCGCCAAGCGCGCTTTTGAGCGACGCTTCCAGCTTGCCGATCATGTCGAGGTCACGGCTGCATCGCTTAAGAACGGCCTGCTGCATATCGATCTTCTGCGCAATATTCCCGAAGCCATGAAGCCACGCCGGATTGCCATCAGCGCAGAACCCGTCGGCACTCAGCCAAAGGCGATCGAGGCCCACATCAACTAAACGCTCCTCCCAAGCGTACAGGAAAGAAGCGACGGATTTCGGTCCGTCGCTTTTTTATTGCTCAGGCCTGGACCTGTCTGGCGCTCGGCATTGCCTGAAACCGTCGTGCCAGAAGTGCATCAACCGACAGAAGCCCCGGGCCCTTCACGAACAGATACAGGAGCGGGAAGATCCACAAGAGCCTCTGATCCATGATCAGACTGTCAGGGAAGCGGTCGAACAAGGCGCCGATGGTCGCTGCATCGACCATGTGGACGGTGATGTCGACCAGTGTCTGGACGAGGATGAAGACGATCATTCCGAGGGCCGCAAGACGTCCGAAGAGACCGAGGACGATCAGGATCGGCAGGATGAACTCGCCATAGGTTCCTGCGATCACCATCAATCCCCACGGAAAGAAGGAGACTGCCGAGACATTGCCACCAGCGGCTTCGACTGCGGGCAGGGCGATCTGGTAATAGGCGCTGGGCCGGATCTGGAAGAAACCAACTACTCCCTCACCCACCTTGGTCGCGAAGGAGTTATAGTAATAACCGAAAAGGACCGCGACAAAGACAAATCTTGCCATTAGCCCCAAAAACCATGGCTCCAGAAATTGCTCAAGCTTGTCGGTTGCGCGCTGATAGTGCCCGACTGCGCTTTTGAGTGTTGATGTCACGTTCATTCCCCCTTTGCAGAATTGTCGACCAGGTCAGCGAAGGCTCCGCTGGTCAAGGCGAGTGTGAGAAGCGCGCTGATGTCGCTCTCTGCTTCGACTTTGATGGCTTCACCGCAAGCCTCGCCTAGCGGCCTGCCTGCCATCAGCGCATGAAAAAAGGTGTGGCCACCCGGCGAGAGGCGGTTGATCGCGACGTCGCAGGCCGGTCTTGTGATGAGCGCGGCTTCTGGCAACATGGGATTGATGTCGCTGAGGCTTTCGCCGGCGCGGTCGCGAATGGTAATGCTGGCGGCGGCGTGAGCCGTCGAAAGCAATCGAGCCGCCGGATGGGGCTGGAAGCACTGGTCTTCCAGGCGTTCAGGTGGAACACTGCTCAAGCATGCCGGATCAAGCGGTGGGGTGTCGGCGGAATGAAAACTGTCGAGCCAAAGACGTTCAAGGCGGGCCACATCGGCGAGAAAGGGTATTGGTTCTGCTGGCGGAAACTGTTCGATGAAGCCCGCAAAATCCTCGCCATAGGTGAAAATGAGTGGCGAGCGGGGCGGGTGCGCGCGCACGTATAGATGCGCCATGGCGCGGAAGAACTCTTCGCCCACGAGGTTTTGCACTGTTGGAAAAATGGAAGCGAGTGCATCGACCAGAGAGACGGCTGCATTGTTCCGGTAGACGGCAAAGCGTCGTTCGACTGCGCCTCCGTGATGGCTCACCAGCCCGTCGGGAACCGGTGCTTCTGGATCCAGCAAGGACCTTGCAAATCTGCCGGAACTGACCGGGTCAACCAGCATGGCGAAGCCTCGGATTTGCGAAGGTCGCGAAGCGATCGAGGATCTTTTCCGCGCGCTGCGCCTCCGCCTTCAGGATGGGCCAGTCGGGTACGTCATTGTCCCATTCGATGAGTGTTGGCAGAGGACCGGTTCTTGCGAGGACTTCCGTATAGAGCGCCCAGACGATGTCATCGACGGCGCGATCATGGCTGTCGATGAGGAGAGGGGCTCCCAGATCATCTTCGTCTGTCGCATGCCCGGCAAGGTGGATTTCCCGGACATGTTCGAGGGGGAAAGATGCGAGATAGTCCAGCCGTGAATAGGCGTGGTTGGTCGCCGAGACATGGATATTGCTCACATCCAGCAGCAGCCCGCAGCCTGTGCGTTGGACAATCGCGCGGATGAAATCCGTCTCGCTCATCGTCGCTGCTTCGAAGGCGATATAGGTCGACGGGTTTTCCAACAGAATAGTGCGGCCCAGTGTTTCCTGGACCTTTGAGATGTGGTCGCAAACGCGTGAAAGCGTGGCCTCGTTGTAGGGGACGGGCAGGAGATCATTAAAGAAATGGTTGTCATGGGTCGACCACGCCAGATGCTCAGAAACCTGCTCCGGCTGGTAGCGGTCGACTACGGTTTTCAACCTGTTCAGATGCTCCGAATCCAGGCCGGATGGGCTGCCGATCGACAAGCCGACACCATGGATGGAAAGGGGGAAGTCGGCACGCATGCGCGTGAGGATCCGGTGAGGATGGCCGCCAGCGCCCATATAGTTTTCGGCGTGTACCTCAAGAAAGCCGATCCGGTAGTCATCGGTGAGGATCTGATCGGCATGTTGTGTCTTGAAACCCGCACCTGCACGAGCTGGAAGGCCAGTCGACCAGGTCGCAGCCAAGGTTCTGTTGTGTGCTTCCAGCGTTTTCATCGCGATCTCCACTGGACTTCTACCTGGACAAGGGGACGGCACCCCCGCTGCTTGCGGGGATGCCGTATGCGAGATCAGGCGGGAAGATCGCGCTCAAGCGCTGTCAGCGAACCCATGCGGCCATCGGGGAGGGCCATGGTCGTGCAGCTGCCCTTGGCGACATAGGTCCAGGCATTGCCCTGATAGTCGACCTTGGAGGTGCCGGCGCAGGTGGTTCCGGGGCCGGCTGCGCAGTCGTTCTTGCCGGCGAGCGAAATGCCGAAGCACTTTTCCTGTTCCTGGGCAACGGCGTGGCCGGATACCAGGGTTGCGCCGCTGACGGCCATGGTGACGGCTGCGGCCAGAGCGGCCGAATTCATTGTGAACTTGCTCATGATGCTTCTCCTCGGAGCGAGTTGCTCGGTGTTCGTGCCAGCCCCGTATTGGGCTGGTGGGAAGATCATGCGGCGATTTGGCCTGCTTGGGAAATAAATGTAAGTTGTAGAAATCGCGATCAGATACTTTGTAAGAAAGCCAGATCTCAAACGACATCTATGAATTGATTCACTTCTGTTTCGGTTGTGGCGAAACTTGTCACCAGACGAACAAGTGTTTCATCTTCACCTACCAGATACGGGTTCTCACGTGGGATGGACCAGTCGTAGAAACGTGCCCCTTTGGTCCGTGCACGCTCTGCTGATGTCTTGTCGAGCAGCGCAAAGACTTCATTTGCCTGCGTGTCCCAAGCGAGCCTTGCAGTGTTCTTGGATTGCAATCCGGCTCTCAGGCGATCTGCCATCGTGTTCGCATGGCTCGCCATTTCAAGCCACAGACCGTTGTCCAGATAGGCTTCCAGCTGGGCTGAAATGAAACGCGTCTTTGAGAAGAGTTGGGCCGAGCGCTTGCGGATATAGGGCATCTCCTTCGCCATTTCCGGCTTCATGAAGACAATCGCTTCCGCACACCAGCAACCGTTCTTCGTGCCACCAAAAGAAAGAATGTCGATACCACGTTTCCAGGTCATTTCTGCCGGTGTGGCATCGAGCGCGACGAGGGCATTGGCAAAGCGCGCGCCATCCATATGAAGGGGAAGGTTTTTCGCCTTGGTCAGGGCAGCGATTTCATCAAGTTCATTGAGTTTGTAGACGGTGCCTGCTTCCGTCGCCTGGGTCACAGTGACGGCCATTGGCTGGCCATGATGCACCGAGGGGGTGTCGAAGCCAGACAACGCCTTCGCCAGCGCGCCGCTGTCGATCTTGCCATGGCCGCCTTCCACGGGGAGCAGTCTCGTCGCTCCGGTCAGGAATTCCGGCGCTCCGCCTTCATCAGCTGTGACATGTGCTTCATAGTGACAGAGGGTAACGCCTCCCGGTCGGGCGACACTCGCGAGTGCCAGAGAATTGGCGGCTGTGCCGGTGGCCACGAAGAAAACTGAAACCTCGCGCTCGAACAGGCTATTGAAGTGTTCCTCGATCCGCTTGTCCTGATCGCTCGTGCCATAGGCAGACGCATAACCCGAAGCATGGCTGGTGAGGCTTTCAGCGATTTTCGGATGAACGCCGGCCCAGTTATCAGATGCGAAGAACATGTCGTATTCCCGATTTGTGAATCTCGTGCCAAGCCTCGGCGCTGGATGCTGTGCTCCGCAGGCCAAAGGTGCAGTGTTGCGAGATTAGGGATTTAGCCCCGTTGGGCAATAGGACAGGCAACGGACCAAACTTTTCTCGACCTGTTCGCAAGAAGATCACGCGCAAAGGAGCGGTCTGCGCAATAAAATTACGCGGTGCGCATGCTTTGCGATCTTTTGCGCCGCCAGAGCGGTTAATTTTCTTGGCATGCCCTTGCGTGTGTGTTTACTTTCTGTCATATCACCAATCCGAATTAGGTCAGATGTATTGACCTAATTTCAGCTTCGGCTTCGAAGTTCCGGTTGTCATGCTGGTTTGGTCCTCAAGGGCTAGACTGGTGCACGACCGAGGTTCGGATCGCCAGGTGCTTAAGATTTCGACCCGCTTCAGGCAGGTTCAACAGGAGGGAAGGCAATGACGAAGATGACGCCATCCAAGGACATCATTGAAACCGCAGCAGCCGAGGCGGCGGCAACAGGTCGTTCCTTGCGCTCCGTGGGTCTTCCGCCGAAGCAGGGCCTTTACGATCCGAAAAATGAACATGATGCCTGCGGCGTCGGCTTCATCGCTCATATGAAGGGGCAGAAGTCCCACCAGATCGTCAAGGATGGTTTGTTCATTCTCGAAAACCTTACACATCGCGGGGCTGTCGGTGCGGACCCGCTGATGGGCGATGGTGCCGGCATTCTCGTCCAGATCCCGGATCGCTTCTTCCGGGAGGAAATGGCCAAGCAGGGCATCACACTGCCGAAGGCCGGAGAATACGCCGTCGGTCACTTCTTCTTCCCGCAGGACGAGAAGCAGATCGAGCATTTCAAGCAGGTGATTGCCGAGGTCTGTCTTGATGAGGGCCAGCATCTCATCGGCTATCGCGATGTGCCGGTCGACAATTCCTCGCTTTCCAAGGCGCCCGAGATTGCGGCCACCGAGCCGCGCCATATTCAGGTATTCATTGGTGCCGGGCGAGACGCGGCGACCCGGGATCAGTTCGAGCGCCGCCTGTTCTTGCTGCGCAAGGTGATTTCCAACCGCATCTATGACCAATACGGCGGTCAGGACACCGGCTTCTACCCGGTCTCTCTTTCGTCGTCGACGATCGTCTACAAGGGCATGTTCCTCGCCTACCAGGTGGGTACTTACTATAAGGATCTTGCCGATCCGCGTTTTGAAAGCGCGGTCGCGCTCGTCCACCAGCGCTTCTCGACCAACACCTTCCCTTCCTGGAAGCTCGCGCACCCCTATCGCATGGTCGCTCATAACGGCGAAATCAACACGCTGCGCGGCAATGTCAACTGGATGGCGGCACGTCAGGCGTCGGTCTCCTCGCCGCTGTTTGGCGACGATATCACCAAGCTCTGGCCGATCTCCTACGAAGGTCAGTCCGACACGGCCTGCTTTGACAACGCTCTCGAGTTCCTGCAGCGCGGCGGCTACTCGCTCGCCCATGCTGTGATGATGCTGATCCCCGAGGCCTGGGCCGGAAACCAGTTGATGACGCCCGAGCGCAAGGCGTTTTACGAGTATCACGCGGCATTGATGGAGCCGTGGGACGGACCGGCTGCCGTCTGTTTTACCGATGGCAGGCAGATTGGCGCGACGCTCGACCGCAATGGTCTGCGTCCCGCGCGTTACATCGTGACGGATGATGATCGCGTCATTCTTGCGTCCGAAGCCGGTACGCTTCCTGTTGCGGAAGAGAAGATCGTCAAGAAGTGGCGGCTGCAGCCGGGCAAGATGCTGCTCATCGACATGGAAGAAGGCCGGATTATTTCCGACGAAGAGGTCAAGTCGAAGCTCGCCGGCAAGCATCCCTATCGCGAGTGGCTCGATCGCACGCAGTTGATCCTCGAAGACCTGAAGCCCGTGGAACCGCGCGCATTGCGCCGTGACGTCTCTCTGCTCGACCGCCAGCAGGCCTTTGGTTACACGAGCGAAGACACTAAGCTTCTGATGTCTCCTATGGCGACCACGGGTCAGGAAGCCGTAGGTTCGATGGGAACGGATACGCCGATCTCGGCAATGTCTGAAAAGTCGAAGCTGCTCTACACCTATTTCAAGCAGAACTTCGCCCAGGTGACCAACCCGCCGATCGATCCGATCCGCGAAGAGCTGGTCATGAGCCTCGTCTCCTTCATCGGCCCGCGTCCGAACATTCTCGACCATGAGGGCATGGCGAATGCCAAGCGCATGGAAGTGCGCCAGCCGATCCTGACCAATGGCGATCTCGAAAAGATCCGCTCGATCGGTCACATGGAAGACCGCTTCGACACGAAGACGCTCGACTTCACCTATGATGTCAGCCGGGGTGCCGAAGGCATGCCGGAAATGCTGGATCGTCTTTGCGAACGCGCCGAGGCGGCCGTTCGTGGTGGCTACAACATTATTGTCCTGTCTGACCGTCAGATTGGACCGGATCGGATTGCCATCCCGGCATTGCTGGCAACGGCGGCGGTACACCATCACCTGATCCGCAAGGGTCTGCGTACATCGGTGGGCATCGTTGTGGAATCGGGCGAACCGCGTGAAGTCCACCACTTCTGCTGTCTGGCTGGCTTCGGGGCTGAAGCAATCAACCCCTATCTCGCATTCGATACGCTGACCGACATGCACAAGCATGGCGAGTTTCCGCCGGAAGTCGATGAGCGCGAGGTTGTCACGCGCTATATCAAGGCGATCGGCAAGGGTATCCTCAAGGTCATGTCGAAGATGGGCATCTCGACCTATCAGTCCTATTGCGGTGCGCAAATTTTCGACGCTGTCGGTCTGTCGTCAGAACTGGTGGACAAGTATTTCTTCGGCACGGCGACGACCATCGAAGGTGTTGGCCTGGCCGAGATCGCCGAAGAGACCGTTGCCCGTCATCAGGCGGCCTTCGGCAAGGATCCGGTACTTGCGAGTTCGCTCGACGTCGGTGGTGAATATGCCTATCGCATCCGTGGCGAAAACCATGCCTGGAGCCCGGATTCGATTGCGTCGCTGCAGCATGCCGTTCGCGGTAACAGCCAGGATCGCTATCGCGAATTCGCCGAGATGGTCAACGAGAGCAATCTTCGGATGAACACCATCCGTGGCCTGTTCAAGATCAAGTCGGCAGAAGCACTTGGCCGCAAGCCGATCCCGGTTGACGAGGTCGAGCCGGCGGTCGACATCGTCAAGCGCTTCTCGACCGGTGCCATGTCCTTTGGCTCGATTTCCCGCGAGGCGCACACCACGCTGGCGATCGCGATGAACCGTATCGGTGGCAAGTCCAACACCGGTGAGGGTGGTGAGGAAAGCGATCGCTACATGCCGCTGCCGGATGGTTCGATGAACCCCGAGCGCTCCGCGATCAAGCAGATCGCATCCGGCCGCTTCGGTGTGACGACGGAATATCTCGTCAATGCCGACATGCTGCAGATCAAGGTGGCGCAGGGTGCAAAGCCCGGCGAAGGTGGCCAGCTGCCGGGTCACAAGGTTGACGCGACGATTGCCAAGACCCGCCACTCCACACCTGGTGTCGGTCTCATTTCGCCACCGCCGCATCACGACATCTATTCGATCGAGGATCTGGCGCAGCTGATCTACGACCTGAAGAACGTCAATCCGGTGGCCGATATCTCGGTCAAGCTCGTCTCCGAGGTTGGTGTTGGAACCGTTGCTGCCGGTGTTGCAAAGGCCCGTGCTGACCATATCACCATCTCCGGTTTCGACGGTGGAACGGGTGCTTCGCCGCTCACCTCGCTGAAGCATGCCGGTAGCCCGTGGGAAATCGGTCTGGCCGAGACGCAGCAGACGCTGGTGCTGAACGGTCTTCGTTCGCGTGTTGCCCTGCAGGTCGACGGAGGACTGAAGACGGGTCGGGATGTGATCGTCGGTGCTTTGCTTGGAGCGGATGAATTCGGCTTTGCGACAGCTCCGCTGATTGCCGCAGGTTGCATCATGATGCGCAAGTGCCATCTGAACACCTGCCCAGTGGGCGTTGCAACCCAGGACCCTGTCCTGCGCAAGCGCTTCAAGGGTGCGCCTGAGCATGTGGTCAACTACTTCTTCTTCGTCGCTGAAGAGGTTCGCGAGATCCTGGCGTCGCTTGGCGTTCGCAAGCTTGACGAAATCATCGGTGCATCGGAACTGCTCGAGAAAGATGTCATGCTGGCTCATTGGAAGGCTCGTGGCCTCGACTTCGGTCGCATCTTCCACAAGGTAGAAGCGCCGAAGGAGGCGACCTACTGGACAGAACGTCAGGAGCATCCGATTGTCGACATCCTTGATCGCAAGCTGATCGAGAAGTCGATGCCGGCACTCGAAAACAAGCAGCCGGTCGTCTTCGACGTCGATATCAAGAATGTTGACCGTTCCGCCGGTGCCATGCTGTCGGGTGAGCTTGCAAAGCGTTATGGCCACAAGGGGCTTAAGGACGACACGATCCATGTCACGTTGAATGGCACGGCAGGACAATCCTTCGGTGCCTTCCTGGCCCGCGGCATCACCTTCGACCTGGTGGGTGACGGCAATGACTATGTCGGCAAGGGGCTGTCCGGTGGACGCATCATCGTCCGCCCGCCGGAAAATGCGCGGATCGTCGCGGAAAACTCGATCATCGTCGGCAATACCGTGCTCTACGGTGCGATTGCCGGGGAATGCTATTTCCGGGGCGTGGCGGGAGAACGCTTTGCCGTGCGCAATTCCGGGGCCGTGGCCGTTGTCGAAGGCGTCGGTGACCATGGCTGCGAATACATGACGGGCGGTGTTGTGGTCGTGCTGGGCGGCACGGGCCGCAACTTTGCGGCCGGCATGTCGGGCGGCGTTGCCTATGTTCTGGACGAGAGCGGTGATTTTGCCAGCCGTTGCAACATGGCGATGGTCGAGCTGGAGCCGGTGCCTGAAGAAGACGACATGCTGGAAAAGCTGCATCACCATGGCGGCGACCTCATGCACAAGGGACGCGTCGATGTGTCCGGCGATATGACCCGCCATGACGAGGAGCGCCTCTATCAGTTGATCTCGAACCACCTGCATTACACTGGCTCGAACCGGGCCAAGCAGGTTCTCGACAACTGGGCAGAGTTCCGTCCGAAGTTCCGCAAGGTCATGCCGGTCGAATATCGCCGTGCGCTTGAGGAGATGGAGCGCATGCGGATGGGCGTAGCTGCGGAATGAGTTCTACAGCCTCAGATGTTGTGATATGCTTTTAGCATATCGCAAGAATGAGGCCCGACATGAACGAGTATGTGAAGGACACAGGGGAAGCTGGCGAGGTCGCTGTCGCCATCTTCAAGAATGGTCGAAGCCGGGCTGTCCGCATCCCGAAGGAATTCGATCTTGAAGGTGATCGCGCCGTTATGGTGCGCCAACCGGATGGTTCGATCCTGATGCGGACGGCAGTGACTGCCGGGTTGATCGAATATCTCAAGCAGGCGGAAGCCTGGAGCGGAGAGGATTTCGTCGAGAATGACGACGATCTGGCGCCGCTCAGTGAGGTCGAGATCTGATGCGGTACATGCTCGATACCAACATCGTTTCGGCGATCGTCAGGGATCCGCGTGGAAGGGTTCTTGAACGGCTCCTTGAGGTTGGGCAGGAGAACGCCTTTATCAGCATTATCACCCACGGTGAGATCTGGTTCGGCGTTAAAAAAAATGGCTCCGAGGAGTTGTCTCGGAAGGTTTCAGCAGTGACGCGGCGCCTCTATGTGGCGCCCCTTCAACTGCCAAGTGATCAACGGTACGCCGACGTTCGGCTGGCGCTGAGGCAGGGCAAGAATATCGGTCCAAACGACCTTTGGATCGCGGCACATGCGCTGGCGCTGGACGCCGTGCTTGTGACGAACAACGAGAGTGAGTTTTCCCGGGTTCCGGGACTGAAGATCGAGAACTGGCTGCGATAGCGGCGGAGAGGAAGCAGAATGCGCAAGATGCATCTCCCCGTGTCCATCACTCTGGGGATCGCTGTTCCGGCCGTTGTCTATCTGGTCAATGGCTCGATTGGAATTGAGTTCATCGTGCTGGGGGCGATTATCGGCCTCGCCTACTGGTATTGGGGGCCTCTGGGCCTGCCGTTTTGAAAGGGTAAGACATGGGCAAGGTTACAGGTTTCATGGAAATCGACCGGCAGGTGGCGAAGTATCAGCCGGCCTCCGACCGCATTCGCCATTTCCGCGAATTCACCATCCCCATGTCGGATGCTGAGGTCACCAAGCAGGCGGCGCGCTGCATGGATTGCGGCATTCCCTACTGCCATGGTCCGACCGGCTGTCCGGTGCACAACCAGATCCCGGACTGGAACGACCTCGTCTATAACAACAAGTGGGAGGAGGCGATCCGCAACCTCCACTCGACGAACAACTTCCCGGAATTCACCGGTCGCGTCTGCCCGGCGCCTTGCGAGGAAGCATGCACGCTGAACCTTGAAGACACGCCGGTCGCGATCAAGACCGTCGAGCAGGCGATTGCCGACAAGGCCTATGAACTCGGCTTCATCGTGCCGCAGCCGGCAACGATCCATACCGGCAAGAAGGTGGCGATCATCGGCTCCGGTCCATCGGGTCTCGCCGCTGCCCAGCAGCTCGGTCGCGCCGGCCATGAAGTGCATGTCTACGAGCGTGAATCCAAGCCCGGTGGCCTGCTGCGCTATGGCATTCCGGACTTCAAGATGGAGAAGAACTTCATCGATCGCCGCGTCGAGCAGATGAAGGGCGAAAACGTCACCTTCCATTGCGGCGTCAATGTCGGCGTCGACGTGACCGTCGAGAAGCTGCGTGCGGACTATGATGCCGTGCTCTATTGCGGTGGTTCGGAGACCCCGCGCGAGGCCGGCATTCCCGGCGTCGAGTTCCATGGTGTGCATGATGCCATGCCTTATCTCGTGCAGCAGAACCGCCGCGTCGGTCGCGAAAACATCGACAGCGCCGGCTGGCCGGCCGACCCGATCCTGGCCGGTGGCAAGCATGTCGTCGTCGTCGGTGGCGGTGATACGGCGTCTGACTGCGTCGGCACGGCCTTCCGCCAGGGCGCCGTCAAGGTAACCCAGCTCGACATCCGTCCGCGTCCGCCGCAGACCGAAGACAAGCTCGCCGTCTGGCCCTTCTGGGCAACCAAGATGCGCACCTCGTCTTCGCAGGCTGAAGGCGCTGTTCGCGAGTTCCAGGTGGCAACGCTCGAATTCGTCGGCGAAGACGGCGTGCTGACCGGCGTCAAGTGCTGCCAGGTTGACGAGCGCCGCAAGCCGATCGCCGGCACCGAGTTCATCATCAAGGCCGATCTCGCCTTCATCGCCATCGGCTTCTCCGGCCCGTTCACCGACAGCGTGTTGAAGGAACTCAACGGCAAGCTTGAGCTCAATACCGACCGCCGCGGTTCGACCAATGTCGTTGCCAACGACAAGGACTATCGTTCGTCGATCGACAAGCTCTGGGTTGCCGGTGACGCCCGTCGCGGCCAGTCGCTGGTCGTCTGGGCGATCCGCGAAGGACGTCAGGCCGCCCGCGCCATCGACGAAGCCCTGATGGGCGAAAGCGTTCTGCCGCGGTAAGCGGGCAGCCCGCCGAGACTATCGAGGGTCGCCTTTGTGCGGCCCTTTATCTTGGCCGTCAGGGGGTTGCCGTGCTCTGTTGCCCTTGAGGACGCGGCAGACGAACGTAGTCAATTCGCCCTGCAGGTGGTTCCGGGAGAGTGCCGTTGCTCACCAATTGATCGCGAGGCGAGAGGATCGGGGCCATGGGGAGTGGCGCTGATCCCAGAAGTTCGCTGGCGCCATCAAGCTCGGGATCGAATAGACTAATAGGCGAAGTCGAGATCACATTGTTCATCTCGGTTGGTGCAAGGCTCAGCAAGTCGGGAAGATTGTCTGCATCAAGGCGCACCAGGTCAGGGCTCGTCATATCTCCCAGAATGCGGCGAATGGATTTCTCCGTATAGAAGGCAAGCTTCCGCTTGCCCGCGCTGGTGAAACCAATACCGTCGGAACCGCGCAGGCGCACCTGCTGGCCATTGATGTCGGAGCCGGTGATGATAAAGCGCCCTTCCTGGTCCACGAAGCCGTCCCAGACATCGACAAAGTCGCCCCTGACCTGCTCGACGCTGCGCCGGTAGATGGCGTTCAGCCGGATGGCATCCGCAGTCATGTTTTGCGGTCGGAAGGCTGGTAACCCCACCCAGACAAGCGGTATATTGGTCTGGCGCGCAATGTCGGCAAAAGCGTTCACCCGCTTCTCATAGGCCGTGAACCAGGCGTCGGTGCGAAAGTCCAGGCGCCCTTCTGAACCCACGATCTGTTGGCGATCATTGGCTCCGATCTGCACCACCAAGACGGCCGGCTTCACCTCGGCAATAATGCCGGGAAGTTCCTGGGGCCAGTTATAGAAATCGTCGCGGACGAGGCCCGAAGAGCCATTGCTACGGTTTTCGACAACGACACCGGGCGATGCCTCAAACGCGGTGATCAGGCCATCACTGAGGCCACTGGCGACGAAGTCACCAACCACCAGTACTTTCTTTGCATTCTCGATCTTCGCCGGGGGCTTTTGGACCGCTGATGCAGCGGCTGCTCCCGTCGAAATACTGGTGACACTGTTGTTCGTCGTTCTGCGTGCTCTCGGCTGGCGATCCTGCCGCTGCAAGGGTCGAGAAGGTTCGACCACCTGCTGGCGCGGACCAAACAACATTTCGAGCAGATTGCGCCGCTTTGGTTGCTCCTGCGCTACAGCGAGATCTGCAACAAGCGAAAAGCAGAGCGCAATGACCAGGCCCCATAAGGGGACCAGTCTCGATTGCGTCGCGTGTCTACCGAACATCTCTATCGCCTATGCCTTTTTTGCCTGCAGCCAACAGGGACAAGCAGATTGAACAGGTTTGTGTTCCGCTTGTTTGCCAAGAAGCTGAAGGCCTGACGCATCCGCTGTCAGACCCTCAGGATCGCCTCTCTAGCTTGCCAGCCAAAAAGGCAATGTCAATTGCGCAGCTTGTCCAGAAGGACGCGCGAAGGCTGGCCGTCGGACGGCAGACCGAGCCTCTGCTGGATCGCGGCGATGGCTGCCCGCGATCCGGAGCCGATATTGCCGTCGATCTTGCCATCGTAATAACCGAGGGCTTGCAGACGGGTCTGCAATTCGAACTTTTCATTGACATCTAGGCTGCCATCCGGCCGGGGCCAACGCTGACGCATTCCGCCATAGCCGGCAATTTCGTCAGCCAGGAGGCCTACCCCAAGCGCGTAGCTGTCCGCGTTGTTGTAACGCTTGATGACAAAGAAATTGCGGGTCATCAGGAAGCCCGGTCCATTGGGGCCGGCCATCATTTTCAGTTCTGCGCGCTCGCTTCCGTCTCTAAAGCCGCGACCATTCGGACGTTTGAAACCGAGCGCTTCCCATTGAGCCACCGTCTTTGTCTGGCCGTCATATCTTGCCCCGCCACGGGGTACGGCAATTTCGTAGCCCCAGGTGCGGCCCGTCCGCCAGCCGTTCTTCTCCAGAAGATTGGCCGCTGTTGCCAGCGCATCCGGGATCGAATGCCAGATGTCCTTGGTTCCGTTGCCATCGGCGTCGATCTTGTAGAGCAGATAGCTTGTCGGGATGAACTGCGTGTGACCCATGGCACCTGCCCAGGAGCCCATCAGTCCCTTGTTATCGACATCGCCGTTCTGCAGCATCTTGAGGGCCGCAATGAGCTGGGTGCGGGCATATTTGGCGCGCCGCTTGTCCGCATAGGCAAGCGTTGCCAGCGAGCGCGGCACGTTGTGAAGTCTGTCGGGACGCTCAAGCGCCGCACCGTAATTTGACTCCATCGACCAGATGGCAAGCAGAATATGCTTGTCTACACCGAAGTGTCGTTCGATCGCATCCAGTGTGCGACCATGTTTCGCGAGCATCTCCTGCCCGACGCGAACGGTGTAAGGGTTCACCCGGCTGTCCAGATAGTCCCAGATCTCGGACTTGAATTCAGGCTGAAAGGCTGCCTTCTCGAGAACGAAAGGGTCCGGCTCGGTCACGCCCTGGAAGGCCTGGCGATAGGTCCTTTCAGTAATGCCCTCTCTTGCGGCTGTCGCATAGAAATCATTAATCCATTTACGGAAGCCCGCATCCGCCTGCGCTGTTGCGGGCATGAAGGCAGTTGCAATGGACAGAGCCACTGCTGCGATGAGGGTCTGGTGCTTTCTTGTCATGGGCATCTCCCCGTTTCACATACGGTTCGTCTTTCAGCCGGAACAAAGGCTGTTCACCCCAGGTTAATGCGATTGCGTCAACAAATTCTTTACCACGCCGATTAGCTCAATCGACATCTTTGCGAAATCGTAGCAAATTTCACTTAAGCGGGCGAGAGCGTGGTGAAGACGCTAAAATATCTTGATCCTCAGGGAGGAATGTGTGGTTCAACCGAATAAGCTCCGCAAGGCCGTCTTTCCAGTTGCCGGCCTTGGCACCCGATTTTTGCCTGCCACCAAAGCCGTCCCAAAGGAAATGCTGACCGTCGTCGACAAGCCTGTCATCCAGTATGTTGTGGATGAGGCGATCGAGGCCGGAATCGAGCATTTCGTTTTCGTGACAGGCCGCGGCAAGGCGGTGATCGAGGATTATTTCGACATTCAGTTCGAATTGGAGCAGACGCTCAAGGCACGCAACAAGAATGCCGAACTGAGCATGCTGGATGCACTCCAGCCTACCGCCGGTCAGACAAGCTTTACCCGCCAGCAGGAGCCACTTGGCCTTGGTCATGCGGTCTGGTGCGCGCGGGACATCGTGGGGCGCGAGCCTTTTGCTCTGCTGCTACCCGACATGATCATGCGCGGCGAAAAGGCCTGCCTGAAAGGCATGGTCGAGCTTTACGAAAAGACGGGCGGCAATATCGTTGCCGTGGAAGAATGCGCTCCTGACCAGGCCCACAAATACGGGATTGTCGGGGTTGGCGATGCACTGGAAGGCGGCTTCAAGATCACCGAGATGGTGGAAAAGCCGGCCAAGGGGACGGCTCCTTCGAACTTCTTCATCAATGGTCGCTACATCCTCCAGCCCGAAATCTTCAAGATCCTGGAAACCCAGGAGCGCGGCGCTGGTAATGAAATCCAGCTGACCGATGGCATGTTGAAGCTCGCTCAATCGCAGCCGTTCGCCGGATATCACTTCAAGGGCCAGACGTTTGACTGCGGCGCCAAGGACGGCTTCATCCTGGCCAATGTCTCGTTTGCCATCGAGCGTCCGGATATTCGCCCTGCCATCGAAGAGCAGTTGAAGGCGTTGCTGGCTGCCCTCAAGTAAAATACCGGTCGCGTTCGCCTTGTATCGCGCCTGTGATTCACGTCTGCCGGTCGGCTGATCGATCGGCAGACCTTATCGTTTTGCGGTGATCCCGATCAGCGCGGTCGTGGTCCGGCTCCGTCCACCTGACTCGAAATCCGTCTGCTCGTAATTCACGTCTGCGGTCAAATCGAGGTAGCGGTTGATGCCCCATGTCAGACCCGCGCCTACTGCCATTGTCTGGCGGTCGTTGGTCGAGGCGTTGCCATCAAAGCGGGTCCAGCGGGTCGAGCCACTCAGGCGGGCGACCAGGGTTTCCCGCAATTGCTGGCTCAGTCCCAGGTTCACTTCATTCAGCACGCTGCCGCTGACGCCGGGCGTGGTCGAGGGCTCGATGCTTGTCCGCAGCGCCAGGTTCACGTTGGTTCCCAGCCGAGGCGACCATGTCACATTGCCGTCAACCGTATAGGCTTCGATATCGGCAAGACGGCTGTCGTCATATCGCTGCATGGTGTAGCCGAGCGCCAGTTCGCCGCGCAGTTTTTCGCCCAGATCCAGTGCAACACCCGTTCTGGCCGCATAAGTGTCTGCCGAACGTGCAAAGCCGGCCCTGTCTCGCTCTTCGTCATAGGCGATGCGACCGATCGATGCCTCGATGAACGGAATGAGCACCGGGGAAACCTGATAGCCGAGACGCGTTGTCAAAACAGCGCTGGTCCGGTCCCGGTCGGCCAGCGACAGGTTGGTGCCATTCGGGAATTCGGCATCGGAGTAGACGGAGCGTGTTACATCGGCAGACACCGTTCCACGCAACAGGCCCAGTTCGCGCTGTAGGGACAGACCGCCATTAAACTGATGCACGCCGGACTGGACGGACGCGCCGGAAATCGCGTTCGGGTCCGTGTTTTCCTCCCGATCAAATCCGTAGTCACCTCGGATCGTGGCGGTCGTTCCTTCGCTCAGGTCGAGACGCAGGTTGGCACGTATATCTGCCCTTGGCCTATCCTGACCTTGACCGGATATGGTCTCCTGCCACACGCCTTCGCCTTCGATGTCGAGCTGATGGCGTGACCAGTCGGAGGTCAATGTCCCTTTGAGGCCGGTCTCCGAGAAGGTGCGGTTGCGCTTTCCGGCACCGTCTTCAATCATTTCGTGGCCGAGCCTCTGGGTGATCGATGGTCGGAGCACGAAGCTTCCAAGCCTTATGCCGTCTGTCTCTCCGGAAAGCGGCTGCGCCCGACCGGCGGAAGCGCCATCCGGCAGATCCTGCTCGACGCGTCCCTGTGGCAGGTTCATGCGGCTTTCATCCATGCCGTCGGTGGCCATCGGGGTCAGCGTCGGCAGCGCCTGGGTCGTCGTCGGATCAGGGGTATCGGTGCCCGATGTCGTATCAGAAGTTCCGTCAAGGCTGCTGTCAGCCGATGCGCCTTGCGTCGTCGACAAAGCCTGAGCAAGGGCAGGGGAGGCCGCAGCAAAGACGCTGCCTGCCAGCAGTGCCGTCAGCATGCAAAGCCCGGTGCGTGCCGGGCCGCGACTGCCTGAGGATCTGGTCTTGCTCATGAATCATTGTCCGCGGAACTGAAATGCTTACCCAAACGTAAAACCATATGGTTAACGTTTGGTTGAGCATGGCGAAAACGGGCTTCGGCAGGCCCCCTATTCGACCTCCTGCCGAGTGGACAGGCTTTGGCAAACGCAGTATGGGACAGCCATGATCAAGCGCGCTGTCAATCTCGTCGAAGCTGGTGCCATCGAATCCGCCGTTCGGGTCGTTTCGACCGAGCGCGTTGGTCTGTTGGCGCTGGAAGAGGCCTTGGCCGGGACACTCGCGCAGCCCTTCTGTCAGGCCGTCAAGATGATCGGCGACATCACGGGTCGTGTGATCGTCACGGGCGTTGGCAAGAGCGGTCACATCGGCACGAAGATCGCAGCGACCTTTGCCTCGACTGGAACGCCGGCTTTCTTCGTTCATCCCGCAGAGGCCAATCACGGCGATCTCGGGATGATCTCGACGGATGATGCCATTCTGGCAATGTCGTGGAGCGGTGAAACGGCAGAACTCCAGGGCATTGTTACCTATTCGAGACGCTTCTCCATTCCGTTGATTGCTATCACCGCTGGTGAAACGTCGACGCTGGCGCGAAATGCTGATGTCGTCCTTCTGCTGCCGAAGGTGCAGGAAGCCTGCCCGCATGGTCTGGCACCCACGACTTCCTCGCTCCTGCAGCTTGCGCTCGGGGACGCTATAGCGATTGCACTTCTTGAAGCGCGTGGCTTCTCCTCAAGTGATTTCCGAACCTTCCATCCGGGCGGCAAACTCGGTGCGAGCCTCACCCATGTGCGTGACATCATGCATACCGGCGAGCGTGTGCCGCTGGTGAGGCTCGGCACATCCATGCCGGAGGCCGTAAAAACGCTTTCGCATAAGCGTTTCGGCTGTGTCGGTATCGTTGACGAGCTGGGCAAGCTTTGCGGTATCGTCACCGAAGGTGACATGGCCCGCAATCTGGCCCGCGATCTCTCCGTTCTTGCGGTGGACGATGTGATGACTCGCGATCCGAAGGTCATCAAGGGTGATGCGCTGGCCAGCACTGCGGCCTCGATGATCAACAGGCTTGGTATCGGCTCGCTGATCGTTGTCGATGACGATCACTACCCGATTGGGCTTGTGCACTTCCATGACCTTCTGCGGATTGGGGTCGCCTGATCAGGCGGCATCCACCGTCAGGTCCCGGCCGCTGCTGGCAACAATCTTCACTCGCGTGCCGGCTGGCAGATCGGGGCCTTCGACTGTCCAGAAGGTATCATCCAGCTTTATGCGCCCACGGCCTTCGCGGATCGGCTCCTGCAAGACCGCAGTTCGGCCAACAAGGCTTGCACTGCGCTGATTGAGCATCGGTTCGTCCGTGTCTGCGTCGAGCCGTTTGAAGAGGCGACGTCCTGCCAACGCTGCTGCGCCGGCGAAAACTGCAAAGAGCACTGCCTGCAATTGCCAGGTCCAAAAACCCATCTCCCAAAAGAGTAGAGACAGGGCGCCGGTCAAAATCGCACCAACCCCGATCCAGACGAGGAAGACGCCCGGCATGATGAGTTCTGCGGCAAGCAGGATCATGCCAAGCACCCACCAGCTCCACGGGCCGAGTTCAGTGATGATCCGCGCGAACATGGCTTAACTCTCGCCAGCTGGAGAGAACGGATTGACTGGTGGTGTGGAGCGTGGCGGTGCGGGACGCTCGCTTTTCGCTGGGCTGGCCGGCTTGCCATTCTCGCCGAAGACGTCCCGTGCAATCGCACCAATCCCGCCGAGGGAACCGATGAGCGATGACGCTTCCATCGGCATCAGCACCACCTTCGAATTTGTTGCGGTCCCGATGGAGGCCAAGGCTTCGGTGTATTTCTGCGCAACGAAATAGTTGATGGCGTTCATATCGCCGGCTGAGATGGCTTCGGACACCATTCGTGTTGCCTTGGCTTCGGCTTCTGCCAATCGCTCGCGCGCTTCTGCGTCGCGGAATGCGGCTTCGCGCTGGCCCTCTGCCTCAAGGATGGCGGCCTGCTTGGCACCTTCGGCGCGCAGGATCTGTGCATTGCGGAAACCTTCGGCCTCAAGCACCTGGGCGCGACGATCGCGCTCCGCCTTCATCTGGCGCGCCATGGCATCGACCAGATCCTTCGGCGGCTGGATATCCTTGATCTCGACGCGTGTCACCTTGATGCCCCAGGGGCGGACCGCTTCGTCGACAACGCGCAGCAGGCGGTCGTTGATCACTTCTCGGTTGGAGAGCAATTCATCAAGATCCATCGAGCCCATGACCGAGCGGATATTGGTCATGGTGAGGTTCAGGATGGCATTTTCCAGATTGGCCACCTGATAGGCGGCTTCGGCGGCGTTCAGAACCTGATAGAACGCCACGCCGTCGGCTGCGACAGTCGCATTGTCCTTGGTGATGACTTCCTGGGTTGGTACGTCCAGCACCTGCTCCATGACATTCATCTTCGCGCCGATGCGCTCAATGAAAGGTGTGATGATGTTCAGGCCAGGTTCGAGAGTGCGTGTATAGCGCCCGAAGCGCTCCACGGTGAAGCGGAAACCCTGCGGTACGGTCTTGACCCCTGCCAGCAGGACAAGAATGATCAAGATAACCAGCGCGATGACGACAATATCAAGTCCCACAAACATGCGCATTTCCCCCAGAATCAACCCTGCCGATCTTGGTCAGCATCATGAGCAACATCGGAATTGGGTCAAGCGATTGCAAGGGGTGAGCGGCTGGTCTCAGGCAATCCACCGCAGGATTGGGTCGGAAACAAGAAGGGCGGACCTCTCAGGCGCCGCCCTTCTTTCTCTTCAATTGACTGACCAACTTCCGGCTTAGAACTCTTCCCAGCTCTGCTGGGCAACTGCAGCGTTGCCATGGCTTCGCGGTGCCGGTGCCACGGTCCGCGCGGCTGGTGCCCTTTGGGGCTGGCTTGCCTCAGGTCGAACAGGGGCTGCCATCTGTCGGGCGGTCTCACGCAGGCTGTGCGCCTGACTGGTGGCGGCGCCTTCGATGGTGAACTGCGAGATCAATTCACGCAGTCTTGCCGCTTCGCTTGCCAGGGCTGCCGATGCTGCATTGGATTCTTCCACCATCGCGGCGTTCTGCTGGGTGGTCTGATCCATGGCATTGACCGCCTGGTTGACTTCGGCCAGCCCCGTGGACTGTTCGCGGGCGGAAATCGCGATGGCATCCATATGCGCATTCATGTCGGTGATCAGGCCACCAATGGTGCGCAGCGCCTCGCCCGTCTGGCGGACCAGATCCACACCGCCGGCAACCTCTGTGCTCGAATTCTGGATAAGCGCCTTGATCTCCTTGGCGGCATTGGCCGAACGTTGGGCCAGTTCGCGCACTTCCTGGGCGACAACCGCAAAGCCTTTGCCGGCCTCCCCGGCGCGTGCTGCCTCAACACCGGCATTGAGCGCCAGAAGGTTCGTCTGGAAGGCGATCTCATCGATGACGCCAATGATGTTGGAGATCTGCTTGGAGCTTTCCTCGATCTTGCGCATGGCATGTTCGGCCTTGGCCACGACTTCGGAAGACTGGGTTGCCGACGAGTTGGCCTTCGAGGCAACGCCGCGGGCTTCTTCCGTTCGCTTTGTCGAATTCTGGACGTTGGCAGTGATTTCCTCAACGGCGGCCGCCGTTTCTTCCAGTGAGGCTGCCTGTTGTTCGGTCCGCTTCGACAGATTGTCGGTGCCGTTGGCGATTTCGCGGGTGCCGGTCTCGATGGTCGAGACGCTGTTGGTAATGCCGGTCATCGTCGAGTTCAACTGCTTGACGGAATTGTTGAAGTCGTGACGCAGGCCTTCGAAGTCAGGTGCGAAGGGTTCGACCAACTGGAAGGAAAGGTCGCCGCTCGACAGGCGCTTGAGGCCTTGAGCAAGACCGGATGTTGCGATCCGCAGTCGCTCTGCCGCATCGGCTTCGGCACGCTGCTGATCAGCGATGCGATCTGCTTCGGCCGTTTTGCGATTTTCCTCGGCTTCGGCCTCCAGTCGCTTGTTGGCGATGGCAGCTTCGCGGAATGTATGCATGGACTTTGCCATACGACCGATCTCGTCCTTGCCGCCCTCGACAATGGTGACGTTCAGGTCGCCGTCCGCCAGGCGCTGGGTCGCTTCCGCAAGGCGTCCGAGCGGTCGTGACACGAGGCTGAAGTTCAGGAAGCTCATGAGAGCGGCCGCAAGGGCAACGAGGATACCTGCCATGAGGCTGATCAGCTCGACGGAATGCAGAGCATTGCGCTGACTGGCTGCGGCTTTGCTCTCCTTCTCGTTCAAGGCATTCGTGATTTCATTCAGTTTCGCACTGAAATCGCCGACCAGTTGCGTCCCTTGACCGGTTAGTTCGATGGCGCGAGCTAGCTCGACCGTCGCGGGATCGCGCATCAGAGAGATCTGCCGGTCAACGACATCCGACTTCCAGGTATTCAGGGTGCCGATGGCTTCCTTAAAAAGTGGAGTTTCCTCAGGTGCCTGGTCGGAGAAGAGCTTTTCCAGAACCGGGATGTCCTTCACCATTTCGGCTCTAAGCTGCTCGTGCGTGGCAACAAAATCGCGGTCACCGGTCAGGAGAAAGTTCTTCAGCGCCAGGTTTGCTTGAACCATATCGTCCGAAAACTCAGCCGTCTTGATAACCAGCTCGTTGATGATTTCCTTCCGTTCGACCTGTGTTATGGCCGACAATGATGTCGTGTAAATGAATCCGGATGCGCCGATCGCTATGACAGCGAGGATGCCGAAGGCGACAAATCCCTTGACGTTAACGGAGGTATTCTTGAGCATGGCATTGTCCTGACGGGCTTTTCAGGCCCAGAATGATGGTGATTTTATTTGGCCAAGGAATGCTCTCGGTTCGTCATGAACCGGTCACTGCACGACGTTCGAGTTCCGTGAGATTTACTTCGACGGTGACTGCGCCAATACCGTTCTTCGTCACCGGATCGGCGATCGTGAAATTCACTTGCGCACGCCAGATCTTGGCTTCGTCGTCCCATTCCGCTTCGTCCACGAACACGGCGTCCGGACCGACAGCATAGGTCTTCTGGAACTTGGCTTCGTCGCCCTGCCAGAAATCGCTGGTGATCGAGCTTTGGCCGACATTCAGACCGTTCTGGTCCATGATGAAAATCTCGGCGTAAAGACCAAGCGAGCGGCCCTGCATGCGTGCGAGATAAGTGGAGAGCGGATTGGACAGGGTTGCAGCGATCAGCGGCTTGTCCGTGTTTTCGCGCTCGGCGCGCCACTGCTGATCAAGTGCGTCGATCTTGTCTTGCGACAGTCTCGACAGGCGGTCGTTCTGAGCCTTGATGGACAGACGGACAATTTCCGTGTCGATCCATTTGCGCATCTCGACGATGACTGGCTGAGTGATCAACTTGTTCACGTCTGGCTGGGGCGTCTCTGCGAATGCCCCAGACGTCGAAACCAAAAGGACGCTTGCGATGGTGAGATGCTTCAGTGCGAACATGTTTCTCTCCTTGGATAGTGCCAAGTCTAGGTCTCCTTATTTAAAAGGATGTTAATTTAAGCAGCCGTTTGAGTATAATTATCTACTTTTATCAATGGGTTATGAAGCCTCTTGCATTGGGAATCAGGTTGTAAAACTCAACTCCAATGCCTCTCGCCAGTGTCGCAATCGTCGAGGTGACGGGCCAGAAAACCCCTTAAAACATGGGGTTCTTTGGGTGCTCAAACACTGCTGTCTATGGTTGAGTGCATGATTGGTTTGCTTGGGAATGGCTTGGGCTGCAGAAGGCTGTGTCAATGGCTTGCGAAAAGGTATGGACGATGATTTGCCAACCTGGAAACCATACGCCGCCGGCGCCCGGTGCCGAGGATGCAGCTATCGACCTGAACGGCATTATGGAGCGGATGCATTGGCTGGTTGATCGGGTGATTGCCGATCGCTGGTTTGCTGCAACAGTCTTGCCGCAGCTGCATGTCTTGCTTTGGGGAAATAGGCGAGGCTTCTGATCGGATCATCAGTCTGGCGGATCTTTTGCATCCGCCAGACAACATTCGGGTCAGATCCAGCCCTGAAGCTCCTGACGGACGAGGTGTTCAAGAACGCGCATGCCGTCATCGCTATCGTTCAGACAGGGAATATGGGTGAACTTCTCGCCGCCATTGTGGAGGAATTCCTCGCCGGCTTCGCCCGCGATTTCTTCAAGCGTCTCAAGGCAGTCCGAAACAAAGCCGGGGTTGATAATGGCAAGTCGCTTTGTGCCTTCCTTGGCGAGTTTCTCCACGGTCTTGTCCGTATAGGGCTGCAGCCATTCTTCAGGACCAAAGCGCGACTGGAAGGTCACCATCAGACGATCCTTCTCCCAGCCGAGACGATCGCGCAGGAGGCGTGAGGTCTTGTAGCATTGGCAGTGATAGGGATCGCCCTTCATGAAGTAAGACTTCGGGATGCCGTGATAGGAGGTGATCACGAGCTCTGGTTCCCAATCGAGTGTCGCAAGGTGCTTCTCGATGGAGCAGGCGAGGGCGTCGATATAGACGGGGTCGTCGTGATAGCGGGGAACGGTTCTCAACGCCGGCTGCCAGCGCATCTTGAGAAGCGCCTTGAAGGCCTCGTCATTCACGGTTGCCGTTGTTGCGGCTGCATATTGCGGATAGAGCGGGAAAACGAGGATCTTCTCGCATCCGGCCTTCTGCATCTCTTCCATCTTCTTCTGGATGGCCGGCTGACCGTAGCGCATCGCCCAGTCGACATGAACATGGGGAATGTCTTTGAAACTTTCCGCCATCTTCTCTGCCTGACTTCGGGTGTAGGTCCGAAGATAGCTTTCATCGAGTTCCTTGTTCCAGATCTCCTCATAGGCCTTGCCGACCTTCTGCGGTCGCTTGTTCAAGACAATACCGTAAAGGATGGGATACCAGAGGAGACGCGACCATTCGATGACGCGCCGGTCCGTCAGGAATTCCTCCAGATAGCGACGCATCGATTTATAGTCTGTGCCGTCGGGCGTTCCGAGATTAACAAGAAGAACGCCGACCTTTCCAAAATTGACTTTCGGATGGTCAGACGGCCAGTGGGCGGGCATTTCGGTCATTGTGTCATCCTGCAGGTTCTGTATTCAGCCAATACGTCGCGGACTATGTCTAAGATCATCTGATAAAAGGAAAAGCCGGCCCGTAAAAGTCCGGACCGGCTCAGTATCTGCGGCAAACAGTCCCGAAGGTGTCAGTTTGCTGGCAGGGTCAGTTCCATGCCCACTTCAAGCATGCTGGGGCGGGAAAGGCCATTGGCTTCGGCGATCTTTCTCCACATGTTGCCATCACCATAGGTCGCGGCAGCGATCTTCCAAAGATTGTCACCAGCGACAACGACATAGGTGGTTGCGGCGGCAGGCTCTGCGGCGGGCGCTGCGGCTTCTGTGGCTGCCGCCGCCGGTGCTGCTTCCGCGGCTGGAGCGGTCTCGGCAGGGGCAGCTTGCGCAGGTGCCGCAGATGCAACCTCCGTGATGCGGCCGTCGGTGTAAGGCGTGTAGGGGCTGTTCTTGGTGATGTAATCAGCCACAACTGTCTCCAGCCCAGGGCCGAAGTCATAGGCATTCATGCCGGCCGTTTCGAAGATGTCGAACCCATCACCACCGCCGCGCATATAGTTGTTGGTGGCTACACCATAGAGCTTCTCAGGATCGAGCGGCACGAAGCTGTCGCCTTCCTTGACCTCCACCGAGACAATGCGGCTGCCAGCCGGTTTCGACTTGTCGAAGCTGTATTTGAGGCCGGACACCTGTGTGAATCTGCCTGCACCTTCTTCCACCTGGCTCACGCCATTCTCAAGAGCGGTTACGATGTCGGAGCCCTTGATCTGGAAGGAGGCGAGCGTGTTCTGGAAGGGCAGAACCGTCAGGACTTCGCCCATGGTCACGGTTCCCGCGTCGATCGAAGCACGCAGGCCCCCGCCGTTCTGGATGGCAATCGTGATGCCCTGATCCTTCAGGCGGTCGACCATGGCGTCGGCAACCAGGTTGCCCATGGCGCATTCGGTGGCACGGCAAACGTCACGCGAGCCTTCGATTGCTGCTGTCGTTTCACCGATTTCCTTCTGCTTCAGCTCTTCGATCGGACCTGCCAGCTCCGCAACCCGTGTTTCAAACGCTGCATCCGGTGTCACCGAGGCGTCAAGAAGCCTGGTGTCACCCGTTGCTGCGGTTACCACACCTGCATCATCGAAAGTGACGGTCAGATCGCCAAGATATTTGGAATAGGCGTAGGCCTGAACAATCGGAACGTCCTGACCGGCCGGGTTCTTGACCATGAGCGGGTAAGGACCTGCAGCACCCTCGGCAGTGTTCGACAAGAGCGTGTGGCTATGGCCGCCTACAATCACATCAATGCCGTTCACCGCTGCGGCGATTTCCTGGTCTCTTGGCAAGCCCACATGGGACAGGAGCACGATCTTGTTTACGCCCTGCGATTCCAGATCGGCTACGGCTTCTTTCAGATAGGTAATTTCGTCCACGAAGAGAACGCTGTCGCCTGGCGATGACGTTTCATCTGTGTCGGTTGCAAGAACCGAGACGACAGCGACCTTCTCCGTCCCAAATTCCTTGATGATATAGGGCTGGATCTTATCGGCTATCGGCGTGTTGAGGCCGGCCAGCGTGTTTCCGGAGATCATGGGGAACTGGAGCGCGTCGATGAACTTCGCGAGTTCCTCTGGACCATCGTCGAATTCGTGGTTGCCGACGGCCATGGCGTCAAAACCGATGCCATTCATGAACTCCGCAATCGGGCCGCTCTTATAGGTGGTGTAGAACAGCGAGCCCTGGAACTGGTCGCCAGCATCTAATGTCAGGACGTTCTTCCCCGCCAGTTCGGCGCGGCGGGCGTCGATCGCTGACTTAACCCGCGCAATGCCGCCAAAGCACTTCGCCTCTGCGATGTCTTCCGCTGAGCAGGTCGAGTCGAAGCGGTTGATCGGCTCGATGCGCGAGTGCAGATCGTTGATATGCAGGATATTGAGCTCGAAATCGGCGAATGCCCCGCCGGCGGAAATGGCGAGCACCGATGCGCTCAACAGGCCAATTCTCAATTGTCTGAACATCAAATCTTCTCCAGTTTTTCCGACCTCGACGCTCTACCGGCTCGACATGTCAGTTTTTTCGTCCCTTCGTAAGGCCACCGATGTTTTCATCAAGAAGAGGCTTCCGCAAGGAAAAAACGTCGTGATCCCGGAGTTGTTGTGCGGCGCAAAACAAAACGGCCGCCCGACAGGCGACCGTTTTTCAGTTCAAGGGAATGATTGATGATCAGGCGCGGCGCGCAAGCGAGAACTGAGCACCGGAATCAGAGGTACAGTTCAGCTGGCTTGGCGTCACGAGAGCGCAATTGACCTTCTGCTGGGTGTTGCGCACCAGAGAAGTCATATTGATTTCAACAAGCCTATCAGACACCATCATGTAAGAGCCCGATGCCAGAATTTGATTGGTATCAGTTGTGCGAGTGGTGAATGTGCCAGCCTGGAAGGTCGAGACGATGCCGTTCGGATCTGCCCAGGTGCCGTCAACTGTCGGCCTCTGCTCGATCACGGGTAGCGGACGCGGGCTGCTCGAATAGCAGGATGTCAACGCAACTGCGCCAAGTGTCACTGCCAGGACGGTCTTTATCTTCATTCTCGCTCTCCCAAAGCCTATGCGCAAGGATCGTGCGTCTGCCCGTACTTAATCACTGGAACCATGCCGTGAAGCCATGTCCAAAGCAAGGCCGACGGTCTGATCCCTCCGCGTTTTCCCATGCTCTCGTTGCACGACGGTCAAGAAAAACCCACCGCGAACACGGTGGGTTTCCAGCACCCGCTATCCAACGCTTAACGAACGAGAATGTTCTTGAACTGCCAAGGATCCTTCTCATCCAGCTCTTCCGGGAAAAGGCCGGGGCGACCGTCGAGCGGTGTCCAGTCCGTATAGTGACCTTCAACCGGGCCGAGATAGGGCGTCTGCACTTCAAGGCAGCGCTTGTAGTCGATCTCGTCAGCCTCAACGATGCCGGCCTTGGGGTTTTCCACGGCCCAGACCATGCCGGCGAGTACCGCCGAGGTTACCTGAAGGCCGGTGGCATTCTGGTAGGGGGCGATCCGGCGGGTTTCCTCGAGTGAGAGGCGCGAGCCATACCAATAGGCATTCTTGTCGTGGCCATAGAGGAGAACGCCCAGTTCATCGATGCCATCAACCAGTTCGTTCTCATCAAGAACATGCAGGACCGGTTGCGGCTTGCCGCCATTGCCAAACATTTCGTGCAGCGAAAGTACGGCATCATTGCAGGGATGGTAGGCATAGTGGCAGGTCGGGCGGTAGACGACTTCGCCGTCCTTTTCGACCGTGAAATAGTCAGCAATCGAGATCGACTCGTTATGGGTGACGAGGAAGCCGTATTGCGGGCCGGGTGTCGGGCACCAGGTGCGCACGCGCGTATTGGCACCGGGCTGTTCCAGATAGATCGCTGCCTTGCAGCCCTTCTTATGCTTCTTGGCGTTCTTCGGCATCCAGTTTTCATGGGTGCCCCAGCCGAGTTCGGAGGGCTGAAGGCCCTCTGAAATGAAGCCTTCGACCGACCAGGTGTTCCAGAAGACATTGAGCGGCTTCGGGTTCTTGGTGCGCTGGGTGTCGCGTTCGGCAATGTGGATGCCCTTGACGCCGACCTTCTTCATCAGCTTGGCCCAACCTTCGCGGTCGGTCTGTGCGGGCTCTTCAAACTTGATGCCGAGATCATTCGCGACATTGAGCAGAGCCTGTTTGACGAACCAGGACACCATTCCCGGATTGGCGCCGCAGGTCGAGATGGCGGTCGCGCCGCCGGGGTTCTTCTTCTTTTCCTGACGAACCGTCTCGCGCAGCGCATAGTTGGTGCGCTCGGAGTTCTTCATGTTCTTGTCGAAATAGAAGCCGAGCCAAGGCTCAACCACGGTATCGATGTAAAGCACGTCGAGCTTGCGGCAGAGCTTCATCAGGTCGAGCGAACCGGTGTCGACCGACAGGTTGACGCAGAAACCCTGACCGTCGCCTTCGGTCAGAAGCGGCTTCAGCAGTTCCTTGTAATTGTCCTTGGTCACATGGGCCTGGATGAATTTGACGCCGTGCTTGTCCAGAATGGCCTTGTCGTCATCGCGCGGGTCGATGACGACCATCCGGCTCTTGTCGAACTTGAAGTGCCGCTCGATCAGCGGAAGGGTTCCGCGACCGATTGAACCGAAGCCGATCATAACGATCGGACCGGTGATCTCGGCATAAACCGGATAGGAAGTCTCGCTCATGTGTTTCTCCTGGACGTTCACCCCGGCAAGGGGGTGTAAAGCTGGTCTCGCCTCTGCCGATTGCGCACCGGAATTGCCGATATTGACGGCTCTAGATCACAAAAGACTGACACAATAAAGAGGCGCCGGTGTCTGCAATGCGGCGATCAGAAAGGATTTTCATCCGTTTTAACGGCAGAGTTTCTCAAGTAACCGCTGCCGCATCACGTTAAGCCCCTTGTAGTGGGCTTGTTCCGCCGTAAGCGCCGATAACTGTTCGGCCAGCGCTTCTGCCAACCTCTTCCCGTCCGGATGATTTTCGAAAATTCTAACCGGATCAAGATAGATGCGGATTGTAAAGACGATCGCGCCCGTTTCTGGGAGTTTCGTCAGTGTCTGTCGCTCCACGCGAATAACGGCCTCGTCTGGTTTGGCAGTGTCATTTCGGCCTGTCTCGGGATGGAACAGCTTTTCCTGCCAATTGATTGACCAGTTGAAGCGCTCGGCCGGGAGATCTGGTGCCAGATTGTCGAAGATCCGGTTGATCATCGTAGCGTTGCGTGTCCCGGCCTGAAAGCCCGGCACATGTTCGTGGACTTCCTCCATCGGTCTATCGAATTTTTCGGCGAGCACCCAGGAGGAAGGGAAGGAGAGATGGGCGGCGGAAATATGCCAGCCACTCTTGCACTTCTGCATGATCACCAGATCATCCTGCACCAGAAGACCGGCCCGCATGAGCGGCGGCATAGTGTCATCTGTCAGATCAACCGAATGCCGACCTGAATGAATTACATGTCCTGCACGTCGGTAAATGGCGGGATGACCTGTCTCCAGGTAATCAGCGAGCAGCCTCAGGCATTCCCGCTGGGCGGGCAGGCTGTCTTCGGTTGCTCGGAAGATGTCGTTCAGGCGCTCGGTTCTGAGATGGTGTTTCTCGTCGAGGTAACGACCAAGGTCAGCATCCGGCTCAATCCAGCGTGCTGGATCAAGGGCCGAGAGGCCGATGGTGAAGGGACGCGTCGGGCCGGCATAGGGTGTGTAGGTCAGGATTGGCTGGCCCCGATCAGTCACGCGGAACGCTCGATCTCTTTGCGTGCGCAGCTCGCGAGAAAGGCAGAGCGCGTCAGACCTCGCTGTTTCGCCGCTTGATCAATGGCAGCCAGTGTGCCGGCGTCCATCGTGATATTGGCTCTCACGGTGCGGGTGTCATCTTCGATCAAAGGCACGCGGATCAGGAATGCACCCGAAGCCAACTCTGCTTGGATGTCGTGACGGGCCAGAATTGCTTGATGCGATGATGGTAATGGCAGGGCTTCATCCTCGGCCCAAAGCCTCAAGGCCTCGATTGCTTTGATGACAAGGTCTTCGTCACGGTCCGCTGCCGAGAATACGGATGGCAAATCAGGGAAGCTGATGCCGTAGGCACTCTCCGGGTCCTTATAGACCAAAGCCACGTAATATCGCATGTGCCGATTTCTCTTGCTCTTCAGATCCAGCCCGCCTGTTTCGCTATCGCCCGCGCGGTGCCGAGCGGGAGATCCTTCTTCGGGTGGGGCACGATGATCGTCTTGCCGCCTTTCCGCAGCTTGTGATGGGAGCCGGACACCGAGACAAGTTCATATCCCTCGGCCTTCAGGCGCTGGACGATCTTGCGCGAGTCCTTCTCCATCACTCGTCTCCGTGCGCCAATATATGCGCATTCTGGCTCTGGTTCAATGGAGGGCTGATCTACCCCTTCAACCCATCCATACCCGCCGCCGTCCGCATCACCGTCACTTCGGTAACCTCGTAAACCGCCACGCCCTCGACCGTGAAGGGATCGGTTGCGACATAGGCCTCGATTGCGGCCCGGTCGCCCTTAGCCAGAATGACGCCCCCGGTTCGCGGGTTCTTGCGGCCCGAGGCCAGGAACATGCCGCTGTCATAGCCGGCATTGACCCAGGCCATGTGCGGCTCCATCAGCCTGTCAGCCTCATCGGTCGGCTTCACATAGGTCAAGGAGAGAATGAACATCAGTCGGCCTCGTCAATAAGCTCGGCAGGGATCAAGCCGCGAAGAGAATTCCCCACGAAGAGCTTGCGGTACTTCAGATCCTGAAGCTTCAGCACCTCGGAGCGCGCCTTGCGTTCGCGGATCAGCTCTGCCCGAAGAATCCCCGGCAACAGGCCGCTGGCAAGCGGTGGGGTTAAAAGCATGCCCTCGGCGGTTTCGGCAAAAAGATTGGTGATCGTACCCTCGCAGACCTCGTCCCGCTCGTTGAGCAGCAGGACTTCATCCGCCTCTGCCTTGGCATATTCGGCGCGTGCCGCCTCATAGGGATCTCGGCGCGAGGTCTTGTGGCGAAACAGGTTGTCGTCAGATTTAAGTCGTGTCTTCGCAATGCGGAGGCGCCAGATTTTTTCTTCCGGCTCCGGCTCGAAGGGGGTGGTGGTGACATCGATCTTGCCGCGATAGGTCATCACGAGGCGTACGCGCAGCGGCCTATCCCCCGATACACTTTCGCTGAGTTTTCCCTTCGCATCCACCGGCTGGCGAAAGCCAAGTGCATCGGCGGAGCGAGACAGGCGCCGCAGGTGCTGGTCTAGGCGAAGGAAGCCTTCATCCGGTTGCCAGCGCATGGTCTCGATCAGCGAGAAATCCATTGGTCACCTACTGCAAAGCGCGCCTTCAAGAGGCATTCCTCATATTCGGCCTCGGCCTTCGAATCGAAGACGACGCCACCGCCGACATTGAAGACGGCGCGCCCATTGTTGAAAAGGGAGATGGTGCGGATGCCCACCGAAAACCGCATGGGGCCTGCCGGGTCGCACCAGCCGATGGCACCGCAATAGACATCCCTCGGCCCGACTTCAAGTTCATGAAGGATGCGCATGGCCCACATTTTCGGAGCGCCGGTCACGGAGCCGCAGGGGAAGAGGGCGGCCATGATCTCGGGGAGGCCGATGCCGGGCAAGAGCCTCGCCCTGACATAGCTCACCATCTGATGCACGGTCGGATAGGTCTCGATGGCAAACAGCTTGGGGACCGAAAGCGTGCCGACCTCTGATATGACGGAAACGTCGTTGCGCAGCAGATCGACGATCATCCGGTTCTCGGCCTGGGTCTTTTCGTCGCCGAGCATGGCGGCGATGATCGCCTCATCCTCCTCCGGTGACGCGCCACGCGCCGCCGTGCCCTTCATGGGCCTCGTCTCGATCCAGCCGTCTTCATCGACGGAAAAGAACAGTTCCGGCGAGCGCGACAGGATGACGGGACCAGTGCCGTAATCGATCAGCGCGCCGTAATGCACGGGCTGTCGACCGACCAGCGACCAGAAGGCGGCGCGGGGGTCGCCCTCCCAGGTTGCCTCGACCGGCATGGTCAGATTGGCCTGGTAGCAGTCGCCCTTGCGCAGGTGGTGATGAAGCCGGTCGAAGCGGTTCCGATAGGTTTCGAGATCCCAGGCGGCCCTCGGCTCGCTCAGGAGCGGCGCATTCGGAATGTTCGAGGGCGCCTCCGCCAGCGGGTGGTCTGCCGGCGCAGGCGCTGAAAAGACGCCCATCGAGATCAGCGGCGTCTCGCGGCCCGCTTCGATCAGGGGACGGAGCTTCGGTTCAAAGACAAACCCGGCTTCATAGGAAATGTAACCCGCCAGCCACTTGCCGGCCTTCCGGTGCGCTTCCAGTTGCGCAAGCGCAGGCTCAACCTCGTTTGCCGACCGGGCGACGACGAGCGTCTCCGGTTCGGCAAAAACGAGGCTCGTTCCCGCGCGGTCGTCGCGGAAGAGCGCATAGGGCGCGTGGTCACGCATGGGATGTCGGCGGCTCCGCTGTTCAGGCTGCCTTATCTAGCGCTTCCAACTCGTCGATCAGCCCCTCGATCATCGACAGACCCTTGGCCCAGAACGACGGATCGGTCGCATCAAGGCCGAAGGGGGCGAGAAGCTCGGAGTGGTGTTTCGTCCCGCCGGCCTTCAGAAGCGCGAAATACTTCTCCTGGAAGCCTTGGTCGGCGTTCTGGTAGACGGCATAAAGCGAGTTCACAAGGCAGTCGCCGAAGGCATAGGCATAGACATAGAAGGGCGAATGGATGAAGTGGGGGATATAGGCCCACCAGGTCTCGTAGCCCTCGGAGATCTTGATCGCCGGTCCGAGGCTTTCCGACTGGACCGAAAGCCAGAGTTCGCCGATCTGCTCGGCGGTCAGTTCTCCTTCCTTGCGAGCGGTGTGGATCTTGCGCTCGAACTGGTAGAAGGCGATCTGGCGGACCACCGTATTGATCATGTCCTCGACCTTCTGGGCGAGCATGGCCTTGCGCTCGCGTTTGTCGGTCGTCTTGTCGAGAAGGGCGCGGAAGGTCAGCATTTCGCCGAAGACGGAGGCGGTTTCGGCGAGCGTCAGCGGGGTCTGGCACATCAGCGCACCCTGGCCGCCGGCCAGCACCTGATGCACGCCGTGGCCGAGTTCATGGGCGAGCGTCATGACATCGCGCGGCTTGCCGAGATAGTTCACCAAGACATAGGGGTGCGCCGAGGGAACCGTCGGATGGGCAAAGGCGCCCGGCGCCTTGCCGGGCCGGGCCGGGGCATCGATCCAACCGCCATCGAAGAAGCGTCCTGCGATCTCCGCCATTTCAGGGGCAAAGCCGCCATAGGCTGACAGCACCATGTCCTTGGCTTCATCCCAGGAGATAAGACGGTCGGGTGTTTCAGCGAGCGGCGCATTGCGGTCCCAGAAATTCATCTGGTCCATGCCCAGCCACTTCGCCTTCATCTTGTAGTAGCGATGCGACAGGCGCGGATAGGCTTCGCGCACGGCTTCGGCTAGCGCATCGACCACTTCACGCTCCACCCTGTTGGCAAGGTGGCGACTGTCGGCGATGTCCTCGAAGCCGCGCCAGCGGTCGGAGATATCCTTGTCCTTGGCGAGCGTGTTGGTCACCAGCGTGAAGATGCGGATGTTGTCCTTGAAGGTCTTCGACAGGGCATCTGCGGCGAGCTTGCGCTTGGCGGGGTCTGCATCCTGCAACAGGGTGAGCGTCGGCTCGAGCGGCATCTCGTCGTCGCCCACCTTGAAGCGGAGTGCGGCAAGCGTTTCGTCGAACAGCCGGTTGAAGGCGGCGGAACCCGTCTGCGATTTTTCCAGGAAGAGCTGTTCGATGCGATCATCGAGCTGGAAAGGCTTGTCCTTGCGCAGATCGACAATCCAGGGGCGGAAGTGGGCGAGGGACGGATCGCGATCCATGGCGGCATCGACGGCGTCGTCGGACAGGCGGTTCAGTTCCAGCGGGAAGAAGAGAAGGCGCGACGACATGTCCGTCAACTTCGACTGTACGTCGCCAAAAAACTTCCCGTTCGCGGGGTCCGTCATGTTTGAGTAATAGGTGAGGCCTGCGAAAGAGACTATGCGGCCCAGCAAATCCTCCAGCGCTTCCATGTCGCGCAGGGCGGCGGCAAGACCGTCATCCCCACTCTTATCCACCGCGTCTGACAGCTTACCCTTCCAGCGGGTTTCAAATCTAAGCGCTTTCTCAGCTGCCTTTTTGAGATCGCCTTGAAAATCCGCCGACGTCGGTGACTGGTAGAGGTGTGCGAGATTCCAGACCGGCAGATCACCAAACTCTGAACCTGCTGTGACTTTGGCATCTGCTGGCGCGGCGTGGGTGATCTTCATTTCGATTGACATTGGCACAGTCCTTTCCCGGTTCCTTGAGCCGAGATGTAGTCAGTTGGCACAGGTACGGCAACCGCGTCCATGCGTACGCCTTTGTGGTTTGTCCCGTTCCAAGGCGGAAATGGTTAAAAAGCCCGCAAATTTTACAAGGAGATATTCAGCCGTGTCTGGCAGGCTTTTCGCATAGACCCAGGGGTGCCGCAGCACCGTATTTTGTCCGGGGGAGCTTGATTTGACCGCACATATTCTAGTTATCGACGAGGACCCGGCTCAGCGTCGCAATCTGAAGGCAATTGTCGAGGGGAGAGGATATGTCGCGCATGTCACGGACAATGCTGCCGAGGGCGTTGAGCTGCTGCGGCGCTATCGGGACGAAATCAATGCCGTTATTGTTGACGCGGCTGCGCCAGAAGGACTGCCGCCGCATCTGATTGGTGTCATCGCTGACATCAATCCCGCAATCCAGGTCATTGTCCAGGCTGCCGAAGGTGTGATGGACGAGGCCATCGCTGCCTTGCGTGCCGGTGCCTTCGAGTTTCTAGTCAAGCCATTCACGCCGGAGCGGCTGTCTTCTGCGATCATGTCGGCTCTCAAGGTCAATCAATCGAGCCAGCATGGTCGCCTGCCCAGGCGCTCGCGCACGAGCGCGGTCGGCTTCTCCGATCTCATCACCGCCAGTGCCTCCATGACCCGTGTGGTCGAGCTTGCAAGGCGCGCGGCTCAATCCACCATTCCCGTGATGCTGGAAGGCGAGCCGGGTGTCGGAAAGGAACTGGTGGCGCGGGCAATCCACGCGTCCAGCGAGAGAGCTTCCCGCCCCTTCGTGTCGCTGAACTGCGGAGCCACCGCTCACGGTCTGCTTGAGCCGGCGTTGTTCGGCCATGGTGGTGTAGAAAGCGGTCGTCCGACCGGGGTCGGCAAATTCATGGAGGCCGATGGTGGAACGCTTTTTCTGGAAGATATCAGTGAGATATCACTCGATGTTCAGGCGCGTCTCCTGAAAGTGGTTCAGAGCAGCGAGCTTGAAAACGGGCCAGGTCGTCGGCCAAGGCGCCTCAATGTCCGATTGATCCTGGCGACAAACAAGGATCTTATCGCCGAGGTGAAAGCCGGGCGTTTCCGCGAGGATCTGTATTACCGCTTGAATGTATTTCCCATAACCATGGCGGCCCTGCGGCGCCGGAAGGAAGACATTCCACATCTTGTCCGGGCCTTTGTCGAGCGTTTCGCCCATGAACAGCGTCTTGGCCGTACACCCCAGCTTGATCGTTCTGCCATGGCGCTTCTGACATCATTTGACTGGCCGGGAAATGTGCGCCAGTTGGAGAATGCCGTGTTTCGAGCGGTCGTTCTCTCGGATGGTGCCGTGCTGAAGGAAGCAGATTTTCCGCAGATCGTCGCCCAGCTTGCGGGCCCAAGGAAGGACGTTGTTTCCGGTGATGAGGTGGCATCCGGTTTCGATCCAGCTGCCGGAATGCGGATGAGCGCCTCAGTTGCCGAGCGATTGGCGGCGCTTCAACCGCAAGCCCAGACGTCAAGTCAGTCGCAGAACACCGAGGTCTCTGGGGCGCCTGCGAATGTGATCGTGAGTACCGACGAAGCCGGCAATGTGCGAAAGCTGGCGGAAATCGAGGAAGAACTCATTCGCTTCGCCCTCAAATTCTACCGGGGCCAGATGAGCCAGGTTGCACGCAAACTTGGTATTGGTCGCTCCACCCTGTACCGCAAGCTGAAGGACTATGGGATCGACCCCGACGATCCACAGAAAGATGCAGCTTGAAACACAGAATTCCTTTAAAGTCAGAAGCCTTGACCGAGGTCAATTGTCGCTGCACCTTCCGGGTGTTAACGTTGGGGTAAGCTTGATCGCTTACCTACAAAGGACACTTGTTAGGTAAACGTTCACTATATATGGATAGCAAGTCTAGGTGTGGCCTTTGTGCCATTCTATGACCGCATTTGACATCCATTCGTGTTTGGACGGGACGTAGTCTTTCGGACGGGGATTGAGTTGCATATTTCGCAGGACATAGGCGCGCCTACCAATCATATGCGGCGCTCAGACAAGATTGTGTGCCGTCGTCCTGCGGGCTCACTCTTCATTTCCTTCCTTTCTGTTTTGGTTTTGAGCGCTTTTGCTGTCTTCGGGGGAGCCGGTCAGGCCGCAGCGGAGACGCGTTCGCTGAAGATCCACTTCGTCCATACGGGCGAAAAGGTGAATGTCGTCTATAAACGCAACGGTCGTTACGATCCGAAGGGCCTTCGCCAGCTCAATAACGTCTTGCGGGACTGGCGTCGCAATGAGCCCACCAAGATGGATCCCCGGCTGTTTGATCTTCTTTGGGAAGTCTATCGCCAATCGGGTGCAACCAGCTACATCACTGCCGTATCGGGTTATCGTTCGCCGCAGACGAACAATATGCTGCGGTCGAGATCGAAAGGTGTTGCCAAGGAAAGCCAGCACACCAAAGGCACGGCAATCGATTTCTACATTCCCGGTGTCCCGCTCAAGCGCCTGCGCGAGATTGGCATGAAGCTCCAGGCCGGGGGGGTTGGCTATTATCCGCGATCTGGATCACCTTTCGTGCACATGGATGTCGGCGGTGTTCGCGCCTGGCCGCGCATGAGCCGCTCCGAACTGTCCCGGCTTTTCCCGGATGGTAAGACTGTCCATATCCCGGCAGATGGAAAGCCTCTTCCCGGATACCAGCAGGCTCTCGCCGAGTACAAGCAGCGTCTGCGTTCCGGGAACAATCCGATCATGATGGCTGACGATCAGAGCCCAAGACGGTCGACGAACCTGTTTGCCATGCTGTTCGGTGGTGGCGACGAGGATGAGGCGGAGGATCTGCCTATGCCGGAGGATCGTCCGGCGACCCGTCAACAGGCTCCGGCCGAGCCGGCACCGGTCGTTCGAGCCAGTGCCCCCACCATGGTCGCGACCGCACTTCCTGGCGTTGAGGGCGCAGACGCACCTGTCCCGCAAGCCCGACCGGCATTGCAGCCTGCCGATACCAGCCTTGCAGTTGCCCTTTATTCGCCTGCTAGAAATGCCGCGAGAGATGCGCTGTCTCAGGTCGCCTCAGGCGTGCCTGTTCCGGCACAGCCAGCGACAAACGAGTTTGCTGATCTTCAGGGCATGAATATTCCGGTTCCGACACTTCTTGGGCCACGTGGTCTTCCTGGTGACGCTGAAGCAGCGGATGTAATGACTGCGTCTGTCGATCCATCTGTTGGTCGTGCATTTATTGATGACAACCTGGCCGTTCCTGTGCCTTCGGTCCGTCCAACGGTAGCGGACGTGTTGCTCTCGGATGCGCAGGCTCGCGCCGAGGCTGAGGTCGACGAGGTCGAGCAGGCCATTCTGTCTCCGGCTGCGGCTGAAGCCCTGGAACTGAGCAATCGCGACCCCGCTTCCGAGCTGGCCGCGCCGTCACTCGCTACACCAACGGCTCGTCCGGCACAGGCAGAGCCGCCGCCGGTCCAAATTGCCTCCATTCCGCCACGTCCGGCTCCAGCCGCCAACCATGCCTATGTCAAGCCACAGGGACAGTTTGGCGACATGTTCGATCAGCCGGTTGCAGTCGAGGATGGCGTAGAAGCAGGGCTGCCCACCAAGGGCGGTCGTCCGAGTGCGCTTGAAGCAGAACAGGCGCGACTGGCAATGTATGGCGGTACGAGGCTTACCAAGAGCATGATTGCGCAATGGGCCCTCAGTCAGGAGCGCTCGGACAGCGTGAGCAAACCGGTCAAGGCGCCGCGTGTCGTTCAAAGGACGCTGGCGCAACCCGCTCCGGGGCTTGCCGTCGGCTTCAGCCAGGCTCCAAGCCGCGTCGATCCGGGTCGTTTCGGCAGTCCATAATTGTCGAATGAGCGCAGTAACTTCATTCCATATCCTGTGGGTTGCGCATATCGAAAATGTTCGATAAGCCTCTCTGATCTCGGCATGTGTTTCGAGTCGGCAGCCTGTTTCGAGCCATGATGGTTGGAGAAGCAGAGCGATAGGCTTTGCGATGTTGGTCGAAAACGAACTTGTTTCGGATATTGATAGTCAAAAATTCATTGATCCTGTTGAACAGACGGTCGCCCAGAAGACCGGCGCTATCATTGTTGAACTTTTCTGCACCCTGGAGGAGCTTGAGCATCGCATCCGCCTGCTGCTTGGCAGCATCAAGGTCGCGAACTGGAGTATGGTGCCAGACAGGATCGCCCTCTCCCGTGAGCAATATGAGGCATCGATCCGGGCCCGCAGCGCATCCCGACTTGCTGCAGGAGAAGATGCAGGTGCTGTAGAGCGCGAGACTGAAGCTGTCCTGACAGATGGTTGCTATCAGCGCTATCTGGCGCAGACAGAAGGCAGCAATGTCTACAAGGCGATACGGGTGGAAGCGGCCCGCCGCGAACTGGACGAGGGGATTCAGCGGTTCAACAACCTGACCGGCCAATCACTCGAAATCAATCGCAACGGACGTGGCGAGCTATCCCTCTCGGCCTTTCGTCTGTTATACAGTGATGGTTCACCGATGCTCGTTTACCCTGAAGACGGCAGTCTAGCGATCTATCGTCAGAACGGCGCTCTGCATTGTCGTTACGCCGGGCATAAGGCGCCACTGGTGGAATTGATCGGCAAGCGACAAACATCACATTCTTCCTGAATGCGTCAAAAGCCCCGCCTTAACGTAGGAACAGAACGAAAAACCCGCGATGGCCTCGGGTGCCGATCGCGGGTTTTCTGTCTTACCTGGCTCTGCTGCGAGGCTGTCATTCAGCGTCTGGAGGACCTTCGATCATGCCAAGGGCGGCGAGGTAGGTATCGAGGATCAGGTCCTCTTCCATGCGTTCCTGCTCGTCTTTCTTGCGCAGAGCGATGACCTTCTTGAGGATCTTTGTGTCAAAGCCCATGCCCTTGGCTTCGCCATAGACGTCCTTGATGTCGTCGGCGATCGTCTTCTTTTCTTCTTCGAGGCGCTCGATGCGCTCAACAAAGGCGCGGAGCTGGTCGCGGGCGACGCCGTGAGCATCTGACATTGGCAATCTCCTTGAGTCTGGGAAACAGTCGTTCGAGGTTGGCGCTCACGTGCCGCGAAGTGGCGCGCGCGTCAAGAGCCAAAGCGCTGCCCGAGGCTACTCCTTGGGCCGGTTTTCCTCGAAGGCTGCTTTCTTTGCATCGGTCGCTTCAACCTGATGCTTGGCCTTCCACTCTTCGTAGGGCATGCCATAGACGATTTCGCGGGATTGATCCTTGGTCATATCCACCCCGGCTTCCCTGGCCGCATCCAGATACCAGTTGGACAGGCAGTTGCGGCAGAAGCCGGCCAGATTCATCATGTCTATATTCTGGACATCGGTGCGGTTTCTTAAGTGCGACACCAAGCGCCGAAAAGCGGCTGCTTCAAGTTCCATCTGCTGTTTTTCGTCGGGCAGGCTCATGAAAGGCGCTCCTCGATTTCGTGCGGGTAGGGCCCCGTTCTTGATAGGTGGATCTGGTATTCGTGAAGGGCGGGATCGGCGTTCAGGTTCCGGAAAATCGGTTCCAGCCGATCGGCCCAAAGCCTGACACCAGCATCATCACCAATCAGATCCTGACGCACCTCCAGCAAGGCATGGGGTATCCCACGCGTCATGCAGTGGCGATACATCGTATCGCCCTTGAGTGCCCCATCATAGGGCTCATTGTCGCCGACCAGAATGTCGCCGGGTTCGCGCAGCCGAGAGATCAAGGGCTCCACCGCCCGATGGTCCGTGTCCCACAGAACCGCCGCATGCCAGGGTCGGGGGATGCCCTTCCAGGCGGGCGTATAGGAATGAAGCGACAGCACGAGGGGTGCCTTGCCACTTGCGGACGTCACCCTGGCGATCGTTTCATCAACGGCTGCATGATAAGGCCGGTGGAAGCTCTGGATCCTGTGCTGCCATTCCTCAGGCGTGATCGGATGGTTGCCGGGGATGATCGCACCATCGGAGATTCGCATGATGATGGTCGGGTCGTCTTCGCCGCGATTCGGATCGATCAACAGTCGAGAAAAGCCACCAAGCACGGCGGGTACACCCAGCCGCGCGGCCAGCAGACGCGTGAGCGGCTCAATGCCGATGTCGAAGGCGATGTGACGGCGAAAGGCGCTTTCGTCGAGACCCAGATCTCCGTAGCGCTGCGGCAGGCGGTTCATCGCATGGTCAGCGAGCAGCACCAGACCACTGTCATAATTGCCCGATATGATCTCGAAAGGAGAGAATTCTTGCATGTCGTTCAAGCTGTTCCTTGCCCGGAATGGGGCTAGACTGGGTTGATGACACGGGTGAAAAGTGAGTGCAAGCTTTCACCGGCGTCACGTTTGTGCCAAACTCCGGGTGGAAATTTCCAGCTCGCTCTAGGATGATAATATAATCGATTAGAGTTGCGTTGACATTCACTGGTCATCATCGCAAGAAGGCAATCAATGCACATTTACGGAGTTCCAGCGGCAGCCGTGCTGAACCAAGATTCAACATCCTGCAGTGGCGCAATTGCGCGTTTCCTCAAGCCGCTTGCGGTGGTCGGAGCGCTTTTTTCGTCCCTCGTGATCGTTGATGAAGCCCGTGCCGAATTTCGCGTCTGCAACGGCACCCAAAACCTCGCAGGCGTTGCGATTGGCTACAGAGCCGAAGAGGGTTGGATCACGGAGGGCTGGTGGCAGGTTCCTGCCGGCACCTGCGCCACCCTGATCGAGGGCGAACTCCAGTCGCGTTATTATTACCTCTATGCTGAAGATGCAGCCCGCGGCGGGCGCTGGACCGGTGACATCAACATGTGTGTCGCCGAAAACGAGTTCAAGATCGTTGGCGTCCAGGACTGCTTTGCCCGCGGCTATCAGCAAATGGGGTTCAAGGAATACGACACCGGTCGACAGGGAAGCTGGATGGTCCAGTTGTCCGATACGCCGGGCACCCAAGAAAGCCAGAATTGATGAAGCGCAATCGTAAAGTAAAGATCCTCGCCACTCTCGGTCCGGCCTCTTCCGACGAGGCGATGATCCGCAAATTGCATGAAGCCGGAGCGGACCTCTTCCGCATCAACATGAGCCATGCAAGCCACGATACGATGCGTACGCTCGTTACCCGGATCCGAAATGTCGAGGCTGCCTGTGGGCGCCCGATCGGTATTCTGGCAGACCTCCAGGGGCCGAAGCTGCGTGTCGGCAAGTTTGCCGATACCACGGTGGAACTTACACCCGGCCAGACCTTCACGCTCGACAATCAGGATACCGCCGGTGACACGAAGCGGGTCTATCTTCCGCATCCGGAAATCCTTGAAGCCGTGCGGCCGGGCGACCGCCTGCTGATTGATGACGGCAAGCTTCACCTGAAGGCGGAAAAGTGTGACGGGAAGAGCATCGTCTGCACGGTCGTTTCCGGAACGAAGATTTCCGACCGCAAGGGCGTGAGCCTTCCCGACACCATTCTTGCCACCGGCGTCTTGACCGACAAGGACCGGGCCGATCTCGATGCCGTGCTCGCTGTCAACGACGTCGACTGGGTGGCGCTTTCCTTCATCCAGCGTCCGGAAGACCTGGCGGAAGTCCGCAAGATTGCCAAGGGCCGAGTCGGCCTGATGTCAAAGATCGAAAAGCCGCAGGCCATTGAACGGATCGACGAGATTATTGCGCTTTCCGATGCGCTGATGGTCGCCCGTGGCGATCTGGGCGTCGAAATGCCGCTTGAGCGCGTTCCGGGCCTGCAGAAGCAGCTGATCCGTGCCTGCCGACGCGAGGGCAAGCCCGTCGTCGTGGCAACCCAGATGCTGGAATCGATGATCACGGCGCCGGTGCCGACCCGTGCGGAAGTCTCCGACGTTGCAACCGCCGTCTTTGAAGGCGCTGACGCCATCATGCTTTCGGCCGAATCCGCGTCTGGCCAGTATCCGGTCGAAGCGGTTGCGACGATGGCTTCGATTGCCGAGACTGTCGAACGTGAGCCGCATTATCCCGGCATCATCTATGCGCAACGGGCGCAGCCGGAAGCCACCGGTGCCGACGCCATTTCGCTTGCTGCCCGCCAGATCGCGGAGACGCTGCGTCTGCAAGCGATTGTCTGTTACACCTCCTCGGGCAATACCGGTCTTCGCGCTGCGCGTGAGCGTCCGGAAGTGCCGATCATTGCGCTGTCTCCCGTCATTCACACGGCACGTCGCCTCTCGGTGGTCTGGGGCTTGCATTGCGTCGTGTCAGCCGAACCGACCGATCTCGACGACATGGTCAACCGCGCCTGCCGGATCGTTGTCGAAGAAGGTTTCGGCAAGCCTGGCGACCGGATCATCATGTCGGCTGGCGTTCCGCTTGGCACGCCCGGATCGACCAACATGCTGCGCATCGCTTATATCGGCTCTGACGGGCAGAGCGGCGTCTGAGCTTCTCAAGTTTTTGACCTGAAACATATCCCGCTCGCGAACATCGTGGGCGGGATTGTTGTTTTTCGGATGCGGCGCGAGACAGAACGGCAAAGCGTCCATCGATGTTGGCCGCCGCCTCAGCCGACCCGTTGAATATCAGTCGGCGGTCCCGGCTTTCAGGCGCTGCTCCAGTTCCCTTGCCATCCTCTGCAGATCCCGATCCGCGCCTGCGATCTTCTCAATCGCCGCAATGACGATATTATTGGCCACATAATCCGGCTTGTGGCCGACGCCCTCGATCCAGATGAGCTCAGAGCCGCTGATGTCGCGGGCAAGGCCCTTCGAGTGGATCTCCTCCAGAACCACCGTGTCGCTGTCGCCGGTGATGATGACGGTGGGCGCGGCGATTTCCCGGTAACGGGGAGAGAAGCGTGTCACATAGTCATGAAGACCGGCAACATCGGTCGCGTTATGGCGGAAGGTCTTCGGACGCAATACGAGGGCAGGGCCGGTTTCGGCAAGATAGCCATCCGGTGTCTCGTTTGGCGCGAAGACATTGTCGATCGCCTGATTGATGCGTGTAAGCCCTGCCGGCAGGGCCAGAGTATGGCTGAAGATTGGTCCGATCACCGGGGCTGAGGCCACATGGTAGAACCAGTCAACGCCGCCCGGCCAGGGATGGGTGGCGGCGGCAAGGAAGATCAATCCCTCGACCTTGTCAGGATGCAGGACCGCGAAACTTGCAGTAATGGCCCCACCGAAGGAATGGCCGACAATAATGGCTTTCTCAATGCCTTTTTCTTGCATCAGGCGAGCGATGGCATTGGCCTGCCCGTCAGGCGTGTCGTTCTCTGCCCCGCCGCGGTCGGAATAACCATGGCCGGGCCGGTCAACAAAAAGCAGTTCGGCACGCCCTTCCAGCTTGCTCCTGAAGGCAAGTACCTGATCACGCAGATTGCCGGATGCGCCATGGATGAACACAATGGGCGGCAGGTCAGCGTCTGGGTTTGGCGGAAGATGAAGCGCATTCATCGCAAAGCCGCCGACATCCGTGCGGCTGCCAATATTGGGGAAATGCTGCTCAAGGCCTCTGGCCTTCATCTGCGAAAACACGGCGAGGAAAGCAAGCAGTGCGACCAGAAGCAGGATGGCGAAGAGCATGGCAAGCCCGAAGCGGGAGACAATCATGATGAAGCCGCAAAGCCTGCCGCAAGCGCCAGCAGCCAGCCTTTAAGGAAACGCATAGCAGCGTTCACGTGCGTGTCCCTGCAAGCTTCTCGGACAATGTGATGACAAATTCCTGCGCCTGACGATCGGCCGGGTAGATTTCCAGATAGCGTTCCCAGGCAGCCAGCGACGCCTCTTCCGCACCGCGATCGGCAAGAATGGCGGCAAAGCCGGCAAGGGCGCCGAAATGGCGCGGCTCCAGTTCCAGAACCTTCTCAATGTCGGCCACGGATTTCTGATAGTTACCCATGATGAAATGCAGTGTCGCGCGCTGGTTCCAGGCGCCGACGGCGTCGGGCCGAAGCACAATGGCCTGGTCAAGGAAGTCAAGGGCTGCGGCGTGCCGCTTTTCTTCGGTCGCTTTTTTCGCCCATTCCATCAGGAGATCAACCGTTGCGCTGCCGGACTCGTTCCAGCGCGCGGTGATCTGATTGGCGATCCTCTGGGCCTGGTGTGCCTGCCGCTCACGCTTGAGATCGGCCAGGAGGCTGTCAATTGTCGTTTCTTCTGCCGGACCGTCGATCACGATCTGTTCGATGCCCGGCTGCTCCGGCTGCGGCATCAGTTCGGGCTCCTGCGCATGGGATGGCGCACCGGCGAGAACAGCGGTGAAGGGAAGGGCGGCGAGAACGAGTCGCAAAGAAAAACGGCGCATGACGGGAAAGTAGTCCGTCTGCGCCGTCTTTCAAACTCAAATTTCCGAAATTTTCATGCCGACGGATCGGCATGATCATTCTGCAGAAGCAAGCTGGCACATGCGCACCAGCAGCAAGCCTTAGCCCTGGCGAGCCTTGAAGCGCGGGTTCTGCTTGTTGATGATGTAGATGCGGCCCTTGCGGCGAACCAGACGGTTGTCGCGATGACGGGCCTTGAGCGCTTTCAGCGAGTTCTTGATCTTCATTTTTCTGGTCCACAACGATTGCCGGGGAATGGTCATTCACCCGCTGTTCTTAAACATTCAAAAGCGCGCCGTTGGGCGCGCCCTTGAAGAGTTGGTGGCAGATACCGCGACCAGCCCGGTCATGTCAACCTTCAAAGGCTCATTTGCCTGTTCGAGCCTTCTGATTTTCCCGGCTTTTCAGGTGCTGGACCGAAGAATCTCGGTGACATGACCCATCTTCCGACCGGGTCGAGCCTCACCCTTTCCGTAAAGGTGGACCAGCGTATTGGGCTTTGCCAGCCATTCGCCAAGGGAATCGATGTCGTCGCCGATCAGATTGGTCATCACGCAATCGGAGTGACGGGCTGGATCGCCAAGCGGAAGGCCCGCGACCGCGCGGATGTGCTGCTCGAACTGGGAAACGACGCAGGCGGCTTCCGTCCAGTGGCCGGAATTGTGCACGCGGGGTGCAATTTCATTCGCTATCAGACTTCCATCAGGAAGAACGAAGAACTCCATACCCACCACGCCGACATAGTGGAGAGCATTCAACAGGCTGATTGCCGCCGTTTCTGCTGCCTTGACGGTGTCCAGAGGAATTCTGGCGGGCAGTGTCGATGTGTGAAGTATGCCCTGATTGTGAACATTTTCTGCAACATCGTAGCAGCGGATATTGCCATTCACGTCTCTTGCCGCAATGACGGACACTTCGCGCGTGAAGGGGACGAAGCTTTCAAGGATCAGCGGCACGGAGCCAAGCTTTGCAAAGCCACCGTCACAACTGTCGCCCTTGCGAAACACCATCTGGCCTTTACCGTCATAGCCAAGGCGACGGGTCTTCAAGACGCCTTCGCCGCCAAAATCCGCCAACGCGGCATCAAGATCGGCCTGACTGTCAACGGCATGAAAACGGGCTGTCGGGATCCCTGCGTCATTCAGGAACCGCTTTTCAACGAGGCGGTCCTGAGCCACTTCAAGCGCTTTTGGCGGCGGATAAACGGGCACGGCGACGGCAAGGCTTTCTGCAGCACCGACCGGCACATTTTCAAACTCATAGGTTACGACGTCAGACTGTCGGGCTAGTTCTGCCAGAGCATCGGCATCATCATAAGCAGCGGTGATCTGGAAATTGGCCACCTGCGCTGCGGGACAATTAGCCTGCGGTTCCAGAATGACAGTCCGGAAGTTCAGACGTGCTGCCGCCATTGCCAGCATGCGACCGAGCTGGCCGCCGCCGATAATGCCAATCGTCTTCAGAGTCATGGCGTCTCGTCCATCGGATAGTCGGCCACCGCTGCCGCCTGACGATTGATCCAGTCGTCCAGCCTGTCGGCGAGATCACCGTCATGCAGGGCGAGCACGCGGGCTGCCAGGAGGGCGGCGTTGACGGCGCCTGCTCTGCCGATTGCGAGCGTTCCCACCGGGATGCCTGCCGGCATCTGCACAATCGAATAGAGGCTGTCCAGACCGGACATTGTCTTCGACTGCACGGGCACGCCGAAGACGGGAAGGGGCGTCAGCGAAGCGATCATGCCAGGCAGATGAGCGGCACCGCCGGCACCGGCAATGATCACCTGAAATCCTTCGCCGCGGGCACCCTTGGCAAAGGCGAACATACGGTCTGGAGTGCGATGTGCCGAGACGATTCGTGCCTCGTACTGGACGCCGAGCGCATCAAGCGTGTCAGCAGCGTTTTTCATGGTTTCCCAGTCTGACTGGCTTCCCATGACGATGGCGACAGGTGGATACTCGGCTGTCATGTTACAGGTCCTCAGGCGTCAGGCGATGATGTCGGGGATGATCTGGTCTTCGAGCGAGGTGATCTTGTCCTTGATGCCCAGCTTTTTCTTCTTCATGCGCTGGATTCGAAGTTGTTCACAGCCTGTCTGGATCATGGCATTAATGGCTGCGTCATAATCCTCATGTTCCTGGCGAAGCCGTGCCAATGCGAGCCGAATGTCCGCCTGTTCCTGATCGGCCATTGTTTTTTCCCCATTATCGCCTGTAAGCCCTGCCCATTAAGGCGGAGCCGCATTTCCCCGCAAGCTCCTATCATCAAATAATGGTAACGGGAAGTTATCCTTGTCTTCGTTTTTGGGTGCTTCCAAGGGTCATTTGGCCTTCGACAAAACACATTCTTCGTGTCACATTAGTTTCGTAAAGCCTGAAACTCCAGCGGATGAGGGCTGGAGGTAGGCGACAAGGAAGGATGTATCAAATGACCATACAGGCTCATCTTGAATCGCTGGAAAAGAAGCACGGTGCTCTTGAGGAAAAGCTCCACGACGCTCTCACATCCCCCTCTGTAAATGATCAGCACATTGCCGAACTCAAGCGCCTCAAGCTGCGGCTTAAGGATGAGATGGAGCGTTTGCGCTCATCGACACGACACTGATTGCAGGACCACTCGGTCGCGCCGGGCGCCTGACTGCACAGAGCAGGCGGGGCCTGATGTAAAGATGAAGCTACCGTTTCTCCAGCCTCGAGTTCCAAAGCGGACCTCGGGGCTTTTGTTTGCCTCGACGTCTATCCGTGTTGGAAAACTACGACCAGAATTGATCGAGCCACAGGTTCATCCGATCAAAGCCTGGACGATGGATATGGTAGATGCGTTTCGTGCCTTCGGACTGGACGCTAACAAGGTTGCAGTCCAGCAGTGCTTTTAGATGCTGCGACACGGCGGGTCGACTGATTGGCAGTTGCTTTGCCAAATCGTTCACCGTCTTGGGCTCGCGGCGAAGAACCTCCAGGATGTACCGGCGGTTCGGGTCTGCGATCGCTGAAAACGGATCCGGATTTGTCATGTGGCGAGATTATGTGAAAGCCAAGCGGGCGACAAGTCCGAATGTGCGCTGCAGCAAAGCCTTCAGCCCTCGTCTAGAGCCCTTTCAGCCCGTCATAGAAGAGCTTGGCACCGGCAATCAGGACCATGCCATACATCAGAGGATAAAAGACCTTCGGCTGCATTCTCTTGATCAGATAGGCTCCAAGCAGGGTTGAGAGCAGAGCGACCGGGAGCAGCATCACCGACAGCGACAGGTTTGTCTTGTCGAGTTCACCCAGTGCGAAATAGGGTATCACCTTGATGGCATTGACGATTGCAAAAAAGCGGGTCGATGTGCCGGTGTAGACGCGGGGATCAAGTTTGAGGGGCAGCGTATAGACCTGAAACGGTGGTCCCCCGGCATGGGCAATGAAACTCGCATAGCCTGCGGCTGTCCCCCAAAAGGTTGCTGCAACCGGACGCTCCGGGGCTGCCGCGACTTCACCTTTCGCCAGCGGTCCATAGGTGTCGATAAAGAATTTGAGAGCAAAGAGAATCGCGATCGTCCCGAGCACCAGGCGCATGGCTTCGGCGGAGACATAGGTCGAGGTAGCCCAGCCCAAGCCGATGCCGATAATCGCTCCCGGCAGCATGACGAACAGGGTTGCCCGGTTGTTATAGTGTCTCCATGCCCAGAGTGCGACAGCATCCATCACGAGCAGGATCGGCAGAAAGATTGCTGCTGCCTGCATGGGCGGGACGACAATAGCCATCAGAGGAACGCCTATCAGAGCGAAAGCGCCGCCAAGTCCGCCTTTGGAAAGCCCAACCAGGGCGACAGCCGGGATGGCGGCTGCATAGAAGGTCATGTCGGTGAGCATTGTGCGGTTGATCCTTTCGCGGTAGCGGTCTATCGGATTTGCCTACACAAAACGAGGGAAGAATTCGAAAGTCGAACCGCTTCCCGGAAATGGATGGACTGCATGAGCATCGAGCCACAACGCTGTCGCCTTGTCCTGATCGTTCCCGACATCTCGGAGGCGGCGGAAAAAGCACGTATCGTCGGCGATGCGCTGCGGGGTGGGGATGTCGCTTCGGTCATCATACCGCAATATGGTCTGGATGACGGTGCATTTCAGAAGCATGCCGAAGCTCTGGTCCCGGTCATCCAGGCAGCGGGTGCGGCAGCGCTTGTGGTCGACAATAGCCGCGTCGCCGGTCGCGCCAAGGCCGACGGCCTGCATATCAGCGGCAATGCCGCCCAGCTTGCGGAAGCGGTGGAAAAACATGTGCCGAAGATGATCGTAGGTGGTGGCAATGCGATGGACCGGCACCATGCGCTTGAGATCGGCGAGATCCAACCGGACTATATTTTCTTCGGCAAGCTTGATGGTGACATCAAGCCCGACGCCCATTCCAAGAATATCGCACTTGGCGAGTGGTGGTCGGCGATGATCGAGATTCCGTGCATCGTGATGGGTGGCACCGATCCCTTGTCAGCCGTTGCCGTTGCCGAGTCAGGTGTCGAATTCGTGGCGCTCGGCACTGCCGTTTTTTCCGATCCGGCAGCAGCTGCGACGATTGTTGCACGCGTGAATGCAGAACTTGACGAAAAAGCGCCACGGTTTGCGGATTGAACCGCATTATGAACAAGGTTCTTGCCGCATCTCGATTCTTCTTTGCCGGTCTGGCGACGATTGTCTGCCTCCTGGGGCCTCCTGTACTAGCGCAGGAGGAGCCGGACATTGGTGCGACGCCTGCCATCAGGCCGGTAGAGCCGAGTGATGCTCTCGGCATCGAACGCGGAGAGCGGCCTGCGGCCAGCGGCGATGACGCGGATGTACTTGATCGCTCTGACCGGGGGGATCGCGTTCAGCCGACACAAAAAGGCGACAAGCCGGGTGCTGCCGAAACCGACGAAGAGCCTAAGGGGATCAATATCTATCTGCGCATGGGAGCGCCTCTACCGGAGTTGCCACCCAAAAAGGAATATACCGGGCCAATAGACGAAGCTTACGGGGCATTTCAACGCGGGCTGTTTCTCACCGCTGTCGACAAGGCCCTCCCACGCGCCCAGTTGGGAGATCCGGCGGCCCAGACGCTTTTGGCCGAGATCATGAGCCGGGGCCTCGGGGTCAAGCAGGATCTAAAGGGTGCAAGTTTCTGGTATCGCCAGGCTGCTGAAGGCGGCGATCCGGCCGCAATGTTCAAATATGCGCTTCTCCTGATGGAGGGGAGGCATGTCGAGCGGGACAAGGCCAAAGCGGACGAGTTCATGCGCAGGGCGGCCGAGGCGGGTAATGCTTCAGCCCAGTTCAACTGGGCGCAGATCCTTGTGGCCGACAATCCCGGTGAGCGGGGGCTCAATCTTGCCATGCCATTCTACGAGAAATCGGCAGAGCAGGGGATCGCAGACGCACAATATGCCCTGGCCCAGATCTACAGCTCCCTTGACAGTGTCCCGGCTGAAAAGAAGGCGCAGGCGCGGGACTGGATGCTCCGGGCCGCAAGAGCAGGTTTTGATACAGCTCAGCTTGATCTCGGCATCTGGTACGTCAATGGCCGTCACGGCGAGCAGGATCATAATGAAGGCTATCGCTGGCTCAGCATTGCAGCCAATCGCGGTAATGTGGTCGCTCAAAACCGTCTCGCCCATCTCTACATCAATGCGCTTGGAACCAATCCTGACCCGGTAGAGGCAGCCAAATGGTATGTGCTTTCGCGCCGGGCTGGCCTTAAGGATCTGGTGCTGGAAGATTTCTACCTCGGCATCAATGAGGACCAGCAGAAAAAGGCGATTGAAGCGGCCAATCGGTTCAGGCGCGGTTGAGACAGCGTCTTCTTCAGGGCAAGCGAAAGGTCTGGCCATTGGACTGACGTCGATTTGGCCACGCGGCCAACAGGGCATCCGCGTGTCGACCTGGGTTTCCCCCTTGAATTTCGGCGTGTTTTGTGGTCTTGAACCGCGCAATTGCGCTGGCACTCGCGCATTGCTCTGATCGCCCTTTCGCGGCGTCTGCCCAATTTCAAGGAAACCCGTCACATGGCCCGCTCCGCCCTTCTTAATGTCATGGTCCAGGCTGCGCTCAAGGCCGGCAAGTCGCTTGCCCGCGACTTCGGAGAGGTACAGAACCTTCAGGTCTCTGTGAAAGGTCCGGGCGATTTCGTATCCCAGGCCGACTTTCGCGCCGAGAAAATCGTGCGCGAGGAGCTCCTGAAGGCGCGCCCAACCTATGGATTTCTGGGTGAGGAAAGCGAGGAGATCAAGGGGACGGACGGTGCGCATCGCTGGATCGTCGATCCGCTCGATGGCACGACAAACTTCCTGCACGGAATCCCACAGTTTGCAGTTTCCATTGCTCTGGAGCGCAATGGTGAACTGGTCGCCGGCGTCATCTTCAATCCGGCCACGGATGAACTCTTCACTGCCGAAAAGGGCAGTGGCGCCTTTCTGAATGACCGTCGCATCCGCGTTGGCGCCCGCAAGATCTTGTCGGATTGCGTCATTGGTTGCGGTATTCCCCATCTCGGTCGTGGTCATCATGGCAAGTTCCTGATCGAGCTGCGTCATGTCATGGGTGAAGTTGCCGGTGTCCGGCGGATGGGCGCGGCGGCACTTGATCTCGCCTATGTGGCGGCCGGTCGTCTTGATGGTTTCTGGGAAGCCCAGCTGAATGCCTGGGACATCGCCGCAGGCCTTCTCCTGATACGGGAAGCGGGCGGCTTCGTCTCGGATGCCAAGGGTGGGCAGGCCATGATCGACACCGGCACGGTGATCGCTGGAAACGAGTATATTCGCAAACAGCTGGAAGACGTTCTGGCACGCCCCATCCCGGCTGCCTGATCCGGCGGTTTCTCCTCGTTTGCCGTGGTTTTGAGCCTATCTTCTTGTTTCGCTTTGCCTGACGAGGTGATATCGCTGCCATTTCCGGTGGCCCATGCTGCGCCTTATGGCTTCAATTCGTCTCAATTTTAAACTAGCCTCCGGCACGAAGATTCCCGGAGGTTAGGTGTCATATGGCAAAAGTGAAACTCGCGGACCTGGAGGCGGCCGAGACCGGGACGGGAGATTACGGGCATAAGCTGTCCAGTCCCATGCCGTTTTTCACGACCATGATCATCTTTCTGATTATTGTCGGTTTTCTGGCAGCGATCCTTTACCGGCAGGCCCATGCGGCCTTCATGACCAATCCGGGTCTCAACGGGCTAATTCTCGGCGTGCTGATCGTCGGAATCATTCTGGTTTTCAACCATGTTCTGGCGCTTCGGCCCGAGGTTCGCTGGTTCAATTCATTCCGCGCCGCTGGTGACAATGCAGAACGGGTCGGTCGCGACCCCCGCCTTCTTGCGCCCATGCGGGCGCTGATCGGCGGTCGTCGGTCCATGACCATTTCGACCACAGCGCTGCGATCCATCCTTGATTCGATCGCAACCCGCCTCGACGAATCACGCGACACATCGCGCTATCTCATCGGTCTACTCGTGTTCCTCGGGCTTCTCGGCACCTTCTGGGGTCTGCTTGGTACGATCGCTTCCATCAATACGGTGATCCAGTCGCTCGACCCGGTATCGAGTGAGGGCAACGACATTCTGCAGACACTGAAGGCTGGCCTGACGGCGCCGCTTGCCGGTATGGGAACGGCTTTTTCATCCTCGCTGCTTGGTCTTTCCGGTTCCCTGATCCTTGGCTTTCTCGATCTTCAGGCGGGCAGGGCCCAGAACCGCTTCTATACAGAACTGGAAAACTGGCTTTCCTCCGTCACCACCCTCGATTCCGACGGTGTGGCCAGTGCCGATGCTTCTGGGGCGATAGGCGCTGAAGAGATACAGCGCCTGGTGGACGAGATCGCACGGCTTGCTGCGCGTGATAACGGAGCTTCGGGAGATCGTTCTGCTGCCGCCATTGCCGGCCTTGCCGAGGGTATTCAGGGGCTCGTCAAGAACATGCGCAACGAGCAGCAGATGCTGCGCGATTGGATTGAAGCACAGCAGGAGGATGCGCGTGCGATGCGCAAGACGCTGGACCGGTTGAATGACAAGATCAGCGGGAGCAAGTAAATGGCTCTCGCCCGCAACCGCCGTCGTGATCGGGGAGTAGATTATTGGCCGGGCTTCGTCGATGCCCTGTCGACACTGCTTCTTGCCATCATGTTCCTGCTGACGGTCTTTGTCATTGCACAGTTTATCCTCAGTCGTGAAATCACAGGCAAGGATGAGGTTCTCAATCGCCTCAATAGCCAGATTGCCGAATTGACGGAGCTTCTGGCCCTCGAAAAAAGCGGCAATCAGGATCTGGAGGATACGCTCGCTGCCCTTCAATCCTCGCTTTCGACATCCGAGAGTGAAAGGTCTAGGCTGCAGCAGCTTCTCGACAGTGGTGCGGGCTCGGCTGACATTGCCAATGAGCGCGTCGGTCGTTTGACCCAGGAACTGGATGCCGAACGTCAGGTCAGTCAGAGGGCTATGAGCCAGATCGAGCTCTTGAACCAGCAGATTGCAGCACTCAGGGCCCAGATTGCGGCCGTTGAAGAGGCCCTGCAGGCGTCCGAAGCGCGCGATCAGGACTCACAAGCCAAGATTGCCGATCTCGGACGCCGCTTGAATGTCGCTCTAGCGCAGCGGGTTCAGGAACTGAACCGGTATCGCTCGGATTTCTTCGGGCGCTTGCGCGAGATCCTTTCGGACAGGGAAAACATCCGCATTGTCGGCGACCGCTTCGTCTTCCAGTCTGAAGTGCTTTTCCCGTCAGGGAGCAGTGATCTCAACCCGGCGGGCCAGGCAGAGATGGCAAAGCTTGCCGGTGCGTTGCTGGATCTGGCGCGCGAAATCCCGCCAGAAATCAATTGGGTTCTGCGCGTCGATGGTCATACGGATAATGTGCCGCTTTCTGGCACCGGTCGTTTTGCCGATAACTGGGAGCTTTCGGCAGCGCGGGCCATTTCGGTCGTCAAGTTTCTGATCGACAATGGGGTTCCGGCCAATCGTCTCGTGGCCGCCGGCTTTGGTGAAAACCAGCCAATCGCCGAGGGTGAAGATGAGGCCGCGCGCGCCCAGAACCGTCGAATTGAACTGAAGCTCACCGAACGTTGACAGGCATCAGGCATCACATGATTTACGTCTTCGAGCGGTAAAAGCTCGCCGACTTGCCGCGGTGTCTGCTTGTCTTACGTTTGCGTAAAGGTAAGCTGTGATGAGCAGGGAGGCGGTTCAATGGCGGAATTTGACGTATTGGTGATTGGCGCAGGGCTGGCAGGGCTTGTCGCGGCTACAGAAGTGGCGGAACGCGGGCTCAAGGTTTGTCTGCTGGATCAGGAGGGCGAACAAAATCTCGGAGGCCAGGCATTCTGGTCTCTGGGTGGCCTGTTCATGGTCGACAGTCCCGAGCAGCGGCGCATGGGTATCCGCGATAGCCACGCGCTTGCCGTCCAGGACTGGTTCGGCTCTGCCCAGTTCGATCGTCCGGAAGATTTCTGGCCGCGCCAATGGGCGCAGGCTTATCTTGATTTTGCTGCTGGAGAGAAACGAAGCTGGCTGCATGGGCATGGCATGCGCTGGTTTCCCGTGGTCGGATGGGCCGAGCGCGGCGGACGGTTTGCTGATGGCCATGGTAACTCCGTTCCCCGATTTCACGTCACCTGGGGGACGGGGCCGGGCGTGCTTGCGCCATTCGAGCGAAAGGCCCGCGCATTGGCCGAACGGGGTCAAGTGACCTTCAAGTTCCGTCATCAGGTTGACCGGTTGATCGTCACGGATGGGCAGGTGCGCGGTGCGACAGGGGTGATACTGGCTCCCGATTCTGCGCCGCGCGGTGCCGAGACGAACCGCAAACCTGTTGCAGATTTCGAGATCTTCGCGGCCGCTACCATCGTTTCGTCCGGTGGTATCGGCGGCAATCATGACCTTGTCCGGAAGAACTGGCCCGTGCAACGACTGGGGACGCCACCGTCTTCTATGGTCGCCGGTGTTCCCGCCCATGTCGACGGCAGGATGCTCGGGATTGCCGAGGCTGCCGGCGGCGCGACGATCAATAATGACCGGATGTGGCATTATACCGAGGGCCTGAAGAACTGGGACCCGATCTGGCGCAATCATGGCATCCGGATCCTTCCCGGTCCTTCGTCTTTCTGGATCGATGCCGATGGCAATCGCTTTGCGCCACTCGCGATGCCAGGTTTCGATACGCTGGGCACCTTGAAGGCCATTCAGGCGACGAAGGCGGATTATTCGTGGTTCATTCTCAACAAGGCAATCATCAAGAAGGAATTCGCGCTTTCAGGTTCGGAGCAGAACCCGGATCTGACGGGAAAAGATCTGCGTTTGCTGATGAAGCGATTGGGCAAGAACCCGCCCGGTCCGGTGCAGGCGTTCATGGACAAAGGCGAGGATTTTGTCGTGCGCGACACGCTTGAAGATCTGATTGCCGGGATGAACGAACTGACGGGTGAGCATCGGCTTAGCATTCATCACATCCGGGCTCAGATCGAGGCGCGGGATCGCGAGATTGACAATTCTTTCTCCAAGGATGCACAGATTACAGCTATCCGCGGTGCGAGACACTATCTTGGCGACAAGCTGATGCGGACGGCCAAACCGCACAAATTGCTTGATCCCAAAGCGGGACCGCTGATCGGCGTGCGCCTGCATATCCTGACCCGCAAGTCGCTTGGTGGCCTCCATACGGATCTGCAGGCCCGTGTGCTCGGTCTGGACGGCGAACCGGTCGAGGGACTTTATGGAGCTGGCGAAGTCACCGGCTTTGGCGGGGGCGGAATGCATGGCTACAACGCACTGGAAGGCACCTTCCTCGGCGGATGCCTGTTTTCCGGACGGGTGGCAGGTCGCTCGGTTCTTGCCTGAACCTGCTGCCTGACAAGTCTATTTGGCCGCGAAGGAGAAATCGGTGGCACCAGTCTCGAACTGCAGCCGGGCCAGTTTGGCGTAAAGCCCACCCTGCTGGATCAGGCTTTGATGCGTTCCTTCTTCGGCGATCCGTCCATCATCAAGAACGAGGATGCGATCGGCTTTCAGGACGGTGGCCAGTCTATGGGCAATTACAATTGTCGTCCGGTTCTGCATCAGGCCATCCAGCGCCGTTTGAACAAGTGTTTCGCTTTCGGCATCGAGCGCCGAGGTCGCCTCATCGAGGAGCAGCAAGGGTGCGTTGCGCAAAATCGCACGGGCGATGGCAATGCGCTGGCGCTGTCCACCTGACAGGGTGATGCCGCGTTCGCCGACTTCGGTGTCAAAGCCTTTCTCCAGGCGCTGGATGAATTCCATGGCCTGGGCAGCGCGGGCTGCCTCCTCGACCTCCCGGCGGGTCGCGCCCGGCGAGCCGAAGGCAATGTTTTCATGGATGGAGGCAGCAAAGATCGTGACATCCTGCGGCACGATTGCCAGACGGTCACGCAGGTCTTTCGGATCCACTGCGGAAATGTCCTCGCCATCCAGCAATACCTTGCCCTTTGTCGGATCATAGTAGCGAAGGATCAGGGAGAAGATCGTGCTTTTGCCAGCCCCGGATGGACCGACGATTGCCACTGTCTCGCCGGGGGCTACGGAGAATGAAAGACCGTTGAGGGAAGACTTGCCGGGGCGGGTTGGATAGGCGAACTCGACCTGGTCGAAGGTGACCGCACCCTTTGCCGGAAGGGGCAGTTTCAAAGGCTTTGCCGGTGCGGCAATTCCCGGCGTCTCATCAAGAAGTTCGTTCAGTCGTTCTGCAGCACCGGATGCCTGGGAAAGCTCGCCCCAGACTTCCGAAAGCGTGCCCATGGAACCACCGGCAATGACCGAATACAGCAGGAACTGACCCAGCGTTCCACCCGACATCGTGCCGGCAAGCACGCTCTGGGCTCCATACCAGAGGACGGCGACGATGCTACCGAATACGAGGGTGATGGCCACGCCAGTCAGGATGGCGCGGGAGCGGATTGCGGCGCGTGCTGCGTGATAGGCGTCTTCGACATTCGAGCCGTAGTGCTGCCGCGCTGTCGTTTCCGCGTTGAAGGCCTGCATGGTGCGTGCCGCACCGATCATCTCGCCGGCAAAACTGGATGCCTCCGCCAGCGTGTCCTGGGCTGTACGGGAGCGCTTCCTGACGGAACGACCAAATCCCACCAGGGGAAAGACAATGACGGGAATGGCTGCGAGCACCATGATCGACAGCTTCGGGCTGGTATAGATCATCATGACGATGGCGCCGAGACAGAGAATGGAGTTGCGCAGGGCCAGAGATGCCGTCGCACCCACTGCAGATTTGAGCTGGGTTGTGTCTGCTGTCAGGCGGGACACGATCTCGCCAGACTGGTTCACGTCGAAGAAGGCAGGAGACAGTCGGGTGACGTGATCGAACACATCGCGGCGCAAATCGGCCACGACCCGCTCGCCGATCGTGATGACATAGTAGTAGCGAAGAGCACTGGCCACAGCGAGCACGATGGCCATGATGATCAGCATCAGAAAATAGGCGTTGATGAAATCTCTGTCGGCGGCGTTGAAGCCATGGTCAATCATGCGACGAATTGCGATCGGCAAGGCGAGGGTCGTGACGGCTGCAAGTGCCAGGAACAACAGGGCGGCCATCACCAGTCCGCGATATCTGGCCAGATAGGGCAAGAGGTGGGCAAGCGGCTTCAGCGACCTCTGCCTTTGCGGTTTCTTGTTGTCTTCCACAGTCACTCTGCTTCACTCCCAAGGGCGGCTCCGGCTTTGTTGCCAGAGGTCTTGTTATCCATGCGCCCTTCATGTATAGGCACGGCATCGAATTGGGAAGCCGTGGACTTCGACGGTCTACGGCTTCATCTATTGAATAGGTTCGAAAGTCGCAATTGCGACACTAGGACCCTCCGGCACAGCAGGAATAGAGCGATGAAGGCCAACATCCATCCCGACTATCACATGATCAAGGTGGTCATGACCGATGGCACCGAATACGAAACCCGTTCGACCTGGGGTTCGGAAGGCGCAGTCATGAACCTCGAAATCGACCCGACGTCTCATCCGGCATGGACTGGTGGCAACCAGCAGCTCATGGACCGTGGTGGTCGTCTGTCGAAGTTCAACAAGCGTTTCGGCGGCCTCGGCCTCTAATCGCTTCGCGATCTTTGTATGCTTCAAAAGCCCGCCTTGTGCGGGCTTTTCTGCGTTTTTGTCCGGTTTTGAACACCGCCTTCCAGCCGATAAAAAACCCGGCGCTGAATTGCAGGCCGGGTCAGTCGGTGCATCAATCCTCAAGGCCGTAATCAGCTCGGCGTAAAGGCCGTGCGCAGCAGGTTCAGCTGAGCTTGTACGCTGTTTTCGTTGTCCGGTACAATTTCGGCATCGTTCGGACGATAGATTTCCCGGTCGAGGATCGCGATGCGGTTCTGCAGGCGCAGCGAGCGCTCGACCAGATCACGGAAAGCCTCCGGCAGATCGTTCCAGCCCGGCGCGTTGCGGTCTACGTTGAACCCGTCGAGACGGACCTTGTTCTTTTCAGCCAGAACCTGATCGCGGCTCATCTCGCCATTGTTGACGGCGCGCTGGAGCAGCAGCCAGGAAGCCATCTGCATCAGGCGGGTGGTGAGGCGCATGGACTCGGCAGCGTAAAGAACCGACGCCATTCGCGGCAGAACCTTTGCAGCTGCGCGACCAGGGCCATCAAGATAGGCGGCCGTCTCTTCCACCAGGCTCATGCCTTCGGCATATGTCGCCTTGAACTGGCTCGATGCAGCGGCGCGGCCAGCAAAGCTGATCGTATTCAACCCGAGTTCAGACATGGTTGTTTCCCTGTAAAAAGCTTTATCTAGGACTTGAACGGTAGCGCGGCGTTCTTGTTCCGGTCGTCAGTTGTGAGATTACGATGCTACCATTACCCCAAATGCGCAAGCTAATTCTTAAGGGAAGGTTAATTCCCACAATTTCCCGGAAACCCTTCTTTTGCATAAAAAAAAGAGCCGCAAAAGCGGCTCTTAAGGTAAACAGGGAGAAAAATCAGACGCACACCCCATAACGGATCAGCCTGAATCCAGGAGAACTGGATGACTATAGAATTACCCAAAACGCTTAATCAAAGGTAAATCCGGCTGGCCTCATGCATATTTTGGGGCCCGGAAAATCCAGATGTGTTCTGTTCTGGGATTTATACTTTTGGGCCAAACAAATTGTCGGCCGCCTTGCGTCCCAATTCTTTGCGCACAATCTCGTCATTGATGCGCGAGATCTCTGCGTTGAGGAGCGCAATTCGAGCCCGTAATTCGTCCGCAGATATTGCAGAAAGGTCACAGCCAATCTCGTGAGCGGTCGGTCTCCGCTTGTTTTCCTCGTCGAGCATCATGCTTTGGCTTCCTCCGTCGTGCCAGCGCTTGGTTCCACATCGTCCTCTTCGGGCAAGGGCGTCGCGCGCGGATCCAGTGTCAGGATTTCCGGTGTGCTCATGGGTGTCGCACCAGACTGAACGGTCGGCACATTTTCACGCTCTTCGACCGGGATCGCAGCTCTGAGACGGCTGCGATAGATCGCATAGGCCGTGATCAGCAAATGCGATATCGCGGTTACGGCGAACAGGGAGTAGGGGCCGGCCATGGTCATCACGGGACCGCCGAGCGTCGGCCCGATTATGGTCCCGATGCCAAAGAGCAGCAGCAGTCCGCCTGACACTCTGACGAATTCGTCGGCTTTTGCGAAATCGTTCGCATGGGCTACCGCGATCGGATAAAGCGCATTAGCCGCAGCCCCATAGACGCCCACGAAAATGATCATCAGAAGCGGATCGCCAGGCTGGAAGGCCACGAGGATCAGGGCCGCCGTGGCGGCAAGGGCAGAGAGCCCGGCCAGAACATAGCGGCGGTCGGTACGATCAGACATCTTTCCGGCCGGGAATTGCATCAGTGCGCCGGCAAAAATGGTAATCGACAGCATGATCGCGATTGTTGCGGCATCCAGACCCGCCCGAGCGCCAAAAACGGCGCCAAGCGTTCCATAGGCTCCGTTGGCGATGCCAATCAGCAGGATCCCGATAAACGACACCGGCGAGTTCTTATAGAGCCCCTTCAGATCGAGCGTGATCGAATTCAAAGGCTGCGGCGTGACCGCCTTTGACATGGTTGTCGGCATGATTGCGAGACAGTAGACGATGCCGCAGATCATGAAGAGGATGGTGGTCGATGTATCAAAGACGCCGATCAACATCTGGCCAGCGACCACACCGATCAGCGTGATCGAAATGTAAAACGAGAAGATCATGCCGCGGCTCTCGTTCGTCGCCCGCTCATTCAGCCAGCTTTCGATGATCATCGAGGTGCCGGCGGTGCAGAAGCCGGTGATGATGCGCAGCACCACCCAAGAGGTTGAATCGACGATGATCCCTGTCAGGAGGGCAATGATTGCAATCATGGATACGAAAGCGGAAAAGGCGCGCACATGCCCGACCCGCATGACCAGCTTCGGTGCAAAGAAGCAGCCCAGAACAAAACCCGCTGCCCAGGTCGTGCCAAGAAGACCCAGGACTTCGTTGGAATAGCCTTCTGCGGTGCCGCGTACCGGAAGGAGAAGGCCATGGAGGCCGTTGCCGAGGAATAGAAACAACGTGCCCATCAGGAGGGCCGTTACGGGCAGAAGGTTGCGGCTCATTGGGTCCTTTGGATCGAATCTCTGCGTTGTGGCCTTGGGGACCTGACTGCAACGTCACAGGGCAGGGAGGGACCCTACTGACTTCAAAATGACATCGGTGCTTGCGGTACGTCCTTTTGGAGGGCAAAAGTGACAGCGTTGTGACCGCAGTTGCGCCGGTCGTCAAGGAAGACCATGACCAAAGCAATATCGGCTTTTTTAATCCTAGCCATGCTCATCCAGATCATCAAGCCTCTCGGCTTGCCGGGTCTGAAACGGCGTTCCGATTTCTGGAAGCTCGCCGTCGTTGCCTTCGCGATCTGGTCGGTGACACTCCTGATCAGACCCTGACCCGGTCTCCATCTGTGCCCTAAGCCTCGGCATCAACACGCTCTTCTTCCCATTCCGGCAGCGGGAAGATCCGGTCATAGCTCCAGTTGAAGACAAAAGCATAGACCAGGTAGAACAGCGCGAAGGCGACATCCATGATGAAGGCTTCCCAGAGGCTGATCTCGAGGTACCAGGCGATAAAGGGCATCAGCACCATCAACAGGCCGAGTTCGAAAAGGATGGCATGGATGATCCTGAGCTTCAGGCTCTTGAGCGTCGTGCCGCGAAAGCGCTGCATCAGGTGGTCAAAACCGAGGTTGTAGAGATAGTTCCAGGCGGTCGCGAGTGTCGCGGCGCCGATGCCGACAACGCCGATGTCGAGCAACGGCTTTGAAAAGACCCAGGCGCCCAGAGGGGTGATCATGGCAAGGCCAATCAGCTCGAAACTCAGGGCATGTCTTATACGGTCTGCGACGGTACGCATGTCTCTCCCTCCAGGGATATCAGGCGGGTCGTCCCGCATTTTGTCCCGGCATGGGGAGGTCGTCCTCACCAGTCGATATAGGCACGATGCGATGGGGCGGCAAGGCTGCGGTTCTGGCTGACGGGTCATTGGAGGGGAGGCGGGGCCTCCTCAGACGGACAGTGTGCCTTTCATGATCTCGACGCTCGATCCTTTGATTGTCACATGATCTACAGCGCCACTGAACATTCGGACATCCAGTTCGATCAGGCTGCGACGGCCCATTTCCACGCCCTGCTCGACAAGGAGCTTTGTCCTGTCTTTACCCGAGGGGAGGGTGGTCAAGAAGGCTGCGAGGGCGGCCGATGCGCTGCCTGTGGCCGGGTCTTCGATGACATTGTCGAAGGGTGCGAACATGCGCGCCCGGACGTGGTTCTCTCCGATCCAGGTGTAGAGAAAGGTGGCGCAGTCGCAGTCTTCACTTGCATACCTCGTCCGCAGCGCTTCAAGCGGCTCCAGGCGCGATGCGGCCTGGCTGAGGGCATCGATATCGCTCACCTCGATCAGAATGAACTTCAGTCCCACTGAGGCGAAGACCGGATTGTGGTGGTTTGTGTTGATCTGCTCCGGATGAAGATTGATGCAGGGCGCCATGATGGCAGGGTCGATCACGGCGCCGATATAGAGCGGACCGGGCGCACGGATCGTTGCGCCGGCAAGACTGCCATCCGGATTGCGGCTGATCATGACATCGACCAAGCCTCCCTTTTCCTCAAAGCGCAGCTGGTCATCTACAGCCCTGCCAAACAGGGTTTCCATATTGGCAATGACATAGGCCGTGCCGACATTCGGATGACCGGCGAAAGGTATTTCCGTTACCGGCGTGAAGATCCGGACTTCTGCGGTGTTTTCGGGATCGCGGGGAGGGAGCACGAAGGAGGTTTCGGAATAGCCGAACTCGGTCGCGATCTGTTGCATCTCCTGATCACTGAGGCCCCGTGCATCGGTTATGACGGCAAGCGGATTGCCGGCAAAGCGCTCTGTCGTAAAGACATCAACCGTCACAAAGGGAATGGTTTTCATGGGTGCTCCATCACGAGGAATCGAGCCCATCTAACACGAAAACCCGGTGCGAGGCCGGGTTTTCCTGATGGCACCTGCTGATCTCGTGCCGGTGATCAGGCCTTGTTGACGCTGGCCGCGTAGATCTGGTCGATGGTGGTAGCGATGCTCGAATTGAATTCATCGTCGCTCATCGAGACACGCAATTTTTCGGCCAGCGCACGCGAGAAGCTCGCGATCATGCCGTGGTTATGGCTGAGCTTTTCACAGGCATCATCCGTGCTGTAACCACCGGAAAGAGCCACGACGCGGACCACTGCCTTGTGCTCAACGAGCGGTGCATAGAAATCGGCAACCGTCGGGATGGTCAGCTTCAGCATGATCTTGTCGCCTGCGGGCAGCTTGTCGAGTTCAGCAGTGATTTCATCGCGCAGGATGGCTTCGGCTTCCTGCTTGGTGGGGCTCTTGATCGATACTTCGGGTTCCACGATCGGAACGAGGCCCTGGGCGATGATCTGGCGAGCCACCTCGAACTGCTGCTTGACGACCGCAGCGATGCC